>NZ_JAPZSR010000055.1:0-1332 GCF_027531875.1 Microcystis sp. LE19-84.1B
TCAAGCACTACAGGATTAAACGGCAAACCCTTTATTCCCTGGTCAATGACATCAGGAATTACTTTTCTAATGATGTTAAATGACCCATTGACATCGGCATTTAACAACTGATTTGTTCCCATTTTATAAAGTCCCCTAGCTAACCTTTTTCCCTTAAATAATGGTTTTTCTTCCCCATATTTAGGTAACTCATCCCTATCTAAAGCACTGGATTGTGAGGTATAGGATTCTTCAGTTATTATGACTTTTATTCCTTTTAATTGAGCTTTGTAGGTTAACATTTCTATTAATCTATAATGGGGAATATTAACAAATTGTTGATTATTCCTTTTTCCTAGATTAAGAGATTGTTTTATCCGCTCATTATGCCCAATTATTAATGTCCCTATTTGATGAATAATACACCAATCTATTACTCTTTTACTGGCTGTGTGTAGATAATTTTCTACTCGACAGTTTCGTTTATGGGTTAGGAATATCAATCTCTTAGATGAGGGTTGATTATTTCTGGTTTTCAGTTGAGATTGTAAGCGGGAACGTTGTTTGTTGTAGAAGGTGTTAATTGCTTTTAACGGTCTGCCATTTACCAAAAGAGGTGCTACACCTGTTTGATTTGTAGTTACAGCCATTAAGTTATTAACTCCTAAATCTATCCCAGCTATCTCTTGTTTATCTGTGGTTTCCGACCGTCTTTCATAGACTATTTCAATGACATAACAGCTACTTTTGGGGACAATTCTCACTTCAATTATTTCTCTTAGGCAAGTCGGAATTTTTAAGCCACTCATAGACAAGTGACAAATTCCTTCTTTTAAAGGTTTTTTATAAATTGATTCCTGAGAATATATCAGCAGGTTTCTTCCTTTGGTTTTGTCCTTATACTTAACAATTTTGGGTTTTCCTAAAAATTTTTCAGGGTGTTTTTTCCAAGCTCTAAAAGCGGCAAAGTAACTAATCCAAGCCTGCTCTAATCTTCTGATTATCTGCTTGCTCACTTTCGTGGGTAAAGCTAAATAATCTGAGGTTTTAGATACCAGATGATAGAGTTGATTAAAACTCAGTTTTTGGGAGTTTTCAAAGAAATATTGGCGATAATGGTAGTTAGCTAGATTGAACAAATTTTTTGACAAAAAGGCATAATGATCGATTTCTGACCATAAGGGATGGTTTTGACTGATAATATGACGTTCAACTAGCTTCATATCTTGATTATACCTGATAACGTTCTTAAAATCTATCGGTGGTCAAAGTTACTTATTTTAGTTATGTAGCTACAGAAATGAGTAGCTTTAAAAAGCTTTAGGTAGGTTTTTGGTTTCTGTGGTTAACCCC
>NZ_JAPZSR010000028.1:0-1417 GCF_027531875.1 Microcystis sp. LE19-84.1B
TTTTCTCTTTCTCGCTCCATACCCCTTTTAATGCTATATATTCTCATTAACCCTTTTAACCTTTGAATTAATTTTAGTTATTATGTACTACTTTAATGGCTTTTTTGATCTGTGACAGTTGAGGGTGCGGAATGTGGGTTACAAAATCGTTACGAGCGCCTAAAGGAACAAAATCGTTATTATTTAGCTCACGAGTATTTCAATCAGGAATGGAATTCTTTTTACTTCGATGAAGTGGCGAAAGAATTAGAAGATGCTAAACTTAAATATGTGGGTTCCGCTCATATTAATGACCATATTGATACGGTCAATCTCTCTCCAGTTGCCCAAGAAAAATTAGCAAAAATCAGCGACCCAATCTATCGGGAAGTGGTGCGAGATTTCTTTGTTAATAGCCAATTCCGTCGTGATATTTTTAGTCGAGGCTCTTTAAGTTTAACCAGCCAAGAACAGCTTAAACAACTACAAGAAACTCGGTTTGCTCTGATTGTTAATCCCGCAAATATCAAGTTCGAGCATCAGTTTCCCGTGGGAGAAGTTAAGTTACAGGAGACAGTTTATCAGCCAATTTGTGAAGTTTTGGCGGAATCTCCTCAAACTTTACAGCAACTGCAAAATCATCCCAAAACCTCAAATATTAACTTAAATGGTCTTTACCAAGCTCTGATGATTTTAACTGGTATTGGCTATATTCATCCTGCTGTGGATGAGCAAACTTGCCAACAACGGAAACCATCTACTGATGCTTTTAATAATGCAGTGAAAGCGAAAGCAGTCTATAATGAGGAATTAAGCTTTTTAGCTTCTCCTTTGATTGGGACTGGAGTAGTGGTCAATCGTTTAGAACAATTATTCCTCTTGGCTAAATCCTCTAACCAAGATGCAGTACAATTTGTCTGGCAAAATTTGGCAAGTCAAGGCAAAAAAGTGGTTAAAGATGGGAAACCTTTGGAAACAGAGGAGGAGAATATTGCTCATCTGAAAACAGTGTACGAGGAGTTTAGTAAAGAACGTTTACTAACATTGCAAAAACTAGGTATTGAGTAAATACTAAGTAAGTAATCTCATTGTAACCGGCTACTTAGATAGGTGGTGCGTTACGACGGATTGTTACTTTCAAGTCAAAGCCGCAATTTTTGCCGTCTAACGCACCCTACGTTTTACTACTTAGTTGATGATAGGTGGTGCGTTACGACGGATTGTTACTTTCAAGTCAAAGCAGTAATTTGGGCTGTTACGTTTTACTACTTAGTGGTGCGTTACGACGGATTTTTACGGCTCTTCGTTACTCTTTATGCTAAATCAACAGACAAGATGCCAAGATAACATACTTCTAACCCAAAAATTCCGAAAGTTTCTAAAGCCATAGCCTCTCCGTTTTATTAGTTTAAGTTTATTGTTGATTCCCTCGACCACC
>NZ_JAPZSR010000098.1:0-1608 GCF_027531875.1 Microcystis sp. LE19-84.1B
ATACTAAACGTCGGGACATATAAACAGTTATAAGGTTGGTCAGGGTTGACCTATTAGATTCAGTCAGGGGACTGAAGACCTTACTAGGCGGTTATTTCAGGTATTTCAACCTTATTTCATGCCTAAACGTTTCGCACGATTTTTGATCATTCTAGGGCGAATCCTAGCATAATTCACAATTTAAGAAATTTTTACATTTTGCTCCCTCATGGCTTACTCCCAATTACAGGGGCGATAGATGCGATCGCAACCATTCCTCCAAATCTTCGGGTTGGGTAAAATCTAACAAAGCTTCTCCTAAAGCTTCCAGTTGATTAATTGAGAGAGCTTGAATTTGCGATCGCCTTTCAGGAGTCACTTCACCGATCCGACGCGAGAGGAGCCGCAGGATGAGCGCAGATTCTCCTTCCTGACGACCTTCCTCGCGACCTTCCTCCTTGGCTTCACGATATACCCTTGTATCTGCCAACTGTAGTCCTAGCATTGCATCAACCTCCTGCCGACTCAAGTTAGTCAACTTATACACCATAGCGATTTAGCCAAAGCACTAGGTCGTTTAATGCTGTAAAATCCAACAAAGCCTCAGCCAAGGACTCTAATTGCTCGATTTCTAGAGCCTGAATTCGGGCAGCCAACACCTCATCCACCGCACCAAAGCGACGTTGCAATAGACGCAAAATCAGGGCAGATTCTCCTTCCAGTCGTCCTTCCAGTCGTCCTTCCAGTTGTCCTTCCAGTCGTCCTTCTTCCTTGGCTTCACGATATACCCTTGTATCTGCCAATTGTAGTCCTAGCATCGCTTCCACCTCCTGCCGACTCAAGTTAGTAAATTTATACACCATAATTGTGGCAATCATTTCTATTATGGCGCGACCCGCTTCTGGATCTGCAATTTGCTGTTGAGTTCGTGCCAGTAAATAGCGGGCTTTTTCTGGTGCTTGGGTTTCTTCCACAGTGGTGAGTACCATCAAGGCAACCCCTAGGGGTAACTGCTGAATTTCCCCTAATTCGTTCAGATAAATTCGATGCACCTGCTCACAATTGAGAAGCGATCGGTAGGGATGAGCATTGCTTTGTTCTAGGTTACGGTTTGGATAGATGACAACAATTTGCCAATCGGTAAATCGTTCTCGCTGGCGATAAAAATACAAAAATGATTCGCCGAAAACTCGTTCATAGAGTCGTTCGTCTTTTTGAAATTGCACTTCGCAAAAATAGATCACCCCGCTACTATCATTATCGGGTGGCAGGAATACGCCATCGATCTCGAATTTGGGTTCCTTGACGGCTACGGAGTCAAAGCGGTATTCGGTGGCATTATCTGGTGGGTTTTCGAGTAAATCGAAGAGAAGGGAGGGGGATTGTTGGAAAAGCCGATAAAATATCGAGTCTCGTTTCATGATGATCGGGATTGCACCATAGCTCTTTCCCGATCTTCCCATAAAACCCCCAAAAAAAGAGAGAGGAAACCCGCGCTTCCTACCTCGTCTCCTACCTCGTTCCAGGGTTCTACCTGGGAACGCTATTTTCAGGTTCTACCTGAAGAATAATATATTTAAATTAGGCAGAGCCTAAATATTTGGTTACAAGGTAGAACCTTGTAACCAG
>NZ_JAPZSR010000244.1:0-2165 GCF_027531875.1 Microcystis sp. LE19-84.1B
CCAGACAGGAGCCAGAAAAAGATATTTATCAGAAAAGTCATGAGCAAGCTAGAGGTTTAAAGACTGAGCGGGTTCCAATTATTTTTATTAATAAATATTTGACACAATTCATACCAGGTAAGCAAGAGGGCTACGGCACTACTACCGAATCATTACCCAATCATTCCAATCACTGTCGATGGTGGTGCGTTACGACGGATTGTTAGCTTGAAGTTAAAGCCGAAATTTTGGCCGTCTAACGCACCCTACTGGACTAGGTAATAGGTGTAGGGGTAATTCATGAATTACCCCTACAATAACGTTTATAGGACTTACGCACTGTACAAATTCACCATGAGGTGTATGAACGAAAATCCGTCGTTTCAGACTTTTGGCGATTAACTTCTGCTCGATAGCGATCGCTCAAAAGTCATCAAAAAATCACGTTAAAATGCCCGAAACCCATACCTCATATTTGGTCGCTCCTGTCAATGCGTAAGTCCTAGTTTATCTGGATGTTGTTAAATTTTCCCTTGACAAAGGCGACTTGACATGATATTATATTCATAATGGAAAATCCGTGCGCCTACAAACCCTCTTTTCAAATGGTCTTAACTATGATTGATGTGATTATTTGATTGACTATGATTGGTTCATTCAATCAATCTTCATCTCTAATCCACTCTTAACTAGCTCCCTAATCATAGTTAATCATTCAATCATTCGGTGGTGATTCGGTAGTAGTGATGGCGGCTTAATCCTTTGCTTTGCTGTGCATTGTAGTCATGGATAAAATACCAAAGGGTTCCCCAACGTGATTCTCCATTTTTGGTTTTTCGGTACTTGTTATGCTATCACAAATACCGGACTTGATGCGTAAGGGTTTCAGGATAATCAAACAGTCCCCAGCATACTACCTGCCGAAGAACCCATTTTTTTAGAGAAAGATAGACTCTCTCTCACCAGCCGAGAAATCCTTTGTCGAAAGGTATTAAGTAGCTGGTTATAATTAAATTAAAAACTGATTTTAGGTTCGATCCCCCCTGCCCCCCTTGATAAGGGGGGTGCCGATAGGCGGGGGGATCTGATGATTTTTAACGCCTACCTACTTATTTAATCTTTCAATAGGATTAGTTTGACCAGTTTCTTTTCCGACTGCCCGATGACGTTTCCTAGTAATTACTGTCTTATAGGACTCCCAAAAGTCTGTGTAAGCAACCGCGCATTGTCGGTAAACACCGGGTAAACTGGCCCCAAAGTTTTTTGGCTGATTGACGACTCCTATCTCCGCGCATAGCCACCAATAATTTCCCTTGTATTTCTATCAATTAACCGCCAAATATAAACCTTTATCGTCTTAGAAAAAACCAAAGACCACATCTCATCACATTCTATAACCAATTTACCTTTTGGTTTGTCCGAAACCTTTATTTGACGGGGGACAGCCGCCAGTTTATTGTTGACATAGTTTTGTAATCATGACCAACTTACCCCTGTTACTCTAGCAATTCCTCGCAAGGAAATTCGTTCGAGCAAGAGTTTATCAATTAATTGTTTGGTTTCGTCAGAGACGGTTTTATTAGTGGGATTGATCACAAACGGTTGACCACATTCTTTACATTGACGTTTGGGTTTTCCATTATGAATAGAACCATTCTTGATAGTATGATGAGAACCACAATTAGGACAGGGGAATAGAGGTGAACTAGAGGGGGTATTTTGTTCGGTGCTAGACTGATATTTGAGTAAGCCAGACAGGAGCCAGAAAAAGATATTTATCAGAAAAGTCATGAGCAAGCTAGAGGTTTAAAGACTGATTGGGTTCCAATTATTTTTATTAATAAATATTTTACACAATTCATACCAGGTAAGCAAGAGGGCTACGGCACTACTATCGAATCATTACCATCAATCTGTTGTTTCATTTTTATTTGAAGGAGTTCTACCAAACTATACCCGATTTTGCCACAGAATCGAAGGATACAGTAAAGGAAGCTACTACCTTCGCCAATTTAGGGATAGTTCACCAGGCACTCTCATCGAAAATTTGGGTCTGAAACCCCGTCGTTCTACGACGGCTTTACTGTTAAATATGAGCATCGTTTACGAAATATATGCTAAAATGTGAGGTATGGAAAAAGCCTATTCGTTTCGATTTTACCCCACACCCGAACAAGAGTCGCTAT
>NZ_JAPZSR010000259.1:0-2325 GCF_027531875.1 Microcystis sp. LE19-84.1B
AAAAAAAGCGAAATCTCTGTAATCTACATCAGCCGCATCTTCATCAGTCAGAAAATTCCAAGAAAAGCTTAAAATATCGCCAGCATTAGCAGTAATAGTCTGTTTAATAGCCGAGCCTTCAGTAACAAATAGATTGCTTAATTGATTACTCGATAAGCTGAGAAATGATTCTAAATTACTAGCATTAGTTAAGGGTTGATTGTCGTCACAAGCACCGACAAAAACACAAGTTTGTAACACGGCTTGATAACTTCCGTTAGCTGGTGTAACCTGAAAACTTGAAGTTTCAACGCTCGTTTGTCCGGTGGTATTCCAGTCAGAAAAATTACCAGTTTCAAAACTTCCATTGACAATAGCGGCGGGGGAGGCTTCAGGATTAGAAGCCAGCAAACTAGCAACAGCAATTAAGGTTAAAGTTGGGAGTTTAAACATGAGTAATTTTCCTGATATATGGTTAATTGCGAGATGAGAGATTTTGCTTGCTGTTTACTTAAGCTTGAATTAAAATGTCATTCTCATTTAGCACTGGGATGCCATTAAAATTGGCAAAAAGTGCGCCATTACCTAAGCCATTGCTTATTCCATTTTGATTGTAGAACAGATTACCTGTTGCTAGATTGTAAACGATTTTAGCATTACTGGAACCAACTAGATTTAGTTCGTTGGCGGCATCGTTAATAGTGGCAAATTCGGCGGCTTGTAAGTTATTGCCAATGGTACTGACAAGAGCATTGAAGGAGGTTTTACTTAGGATAATTTTGTCACTTCCTTTGATAAAGTCACTGATACTATCAACTCCAAAGTCACTGCTATTAAAGATAGCACCACTGCCAAAGAGAAATGAGTCGCTGCCATCGCCGCCGGTGAGAATGTCATTTCCTTTGCCACCAATTAGGGTGTCGTTACCGGCGCTACCGATAAGGGTGTCGTTGCCATCTAATCCCTTGAGTAGGTTATGGCCACTGTTGCCGGTGATGAGATTATCTAGATTATTACCTGTGCCGTTGGTGTTGTCATTGCCTGCTAAGGTGAGGTCTTCGATGTTGACGGTGAGAGTGTAATTTACAGAGGATTTGACGGTATCTTTGCCTTCTCCACCATTTTCGATGACTACATCACGGCTGCTATCGACAATGTAGGTGTCGTCACCGGGACCGCCTGCGAGTCGGTCATTTCCTTCGCCGCCGTCGAGAATATCGTTGCCTTCACCACCGTTGACGTTATCGTTACCGGCACCGCCATTGATGTGGTCGTCGCCGCTAGTACCGTTGATGGTTTCACTGCTGCTGCTACCGTTGATGGGGTTGAGTACGTTGAGGCTAAAGCTATCGTTGGCTTTTTCTCCGGCTGAATCGCTGGCGATGAGGGTGAGGTTATAGATGCCGGAGGCAGTATCGGAGGGAGTGCCACTGAAGGTTCCCGTGGCGGCATCAAAGGTGATACCACTGGGGAGGACTGTTGCTATTGCTAGGGTGTAGGTGAGAGTATCTCCATCTACGTCGTTGAAGGTATTGCTAGGAATGGTAAAGCTGAAGGGTTGTCCTTCGGTGGCGGTTTGATTGGCTATTTTCTGCTGTAATGTGGGTGCATCATTGACAGATGCGACTGTTATTGTGAAGCTATCATCAACAGTTTTACCGTTGGATGTTCCCCGAATTGTCAGATTAGCTATCCCAGATTGATTGTCTTGATAGTCAAGAGTTAATTGATTGTCAAGGATGGTAGCAGTGACTAATCCTGTATTGTCATTGAGGAATACTGATTTAACAATTGAAGCGATGTCATTATCAATATCAGTGAAGACATTGCTTATATCAATGACGGTATTGACTGCATCTTCGTTAACATTAACATCTGTAATCGGATTGAGGACGTTTGGTGCGTCATCTACTGGGTTGACTGTTACTAGGAAAGTATCTTCAACAGTTTTACCGTTGGATGTTCCCCGAATCGTAATATTAGCTATCCCAAATTTATTGTCTTGGTAGTCAAGAATTAATTGATTGTCAAGGATGGTAGCGGTGACTAATCCAGGATTGTCATTGAGGAATACTGATTTAACAATTAAAGCAATGTCATTATCAATATCAGTGAAGACGTTGGTTATATCAATGACGGTATTGGCTGCATCTTCGTTAACATTAACATCAGCAATCGGATTGAGGACGGTTGGTGGATTATCTACTATATCAAGCGCGTGAGCATAAACGTTATCGTTTTCGTTTGATTCTACTTGGTAGTTTTGGTAGCTAGAAGCATCTGTCTTAAATAATAAATAGCCACTTCCTGCTACATAACTAGGTAAGGTGACGGTACTGCTTGCTG
>NZ_JAPZSR010000381.1:0-1315 GCF_027531875.1 Microcystis sp. LE19-84.1B
ACCCGGCCAAGCTTTTCTGGTCGGAACCCCCTAAGCCGAGTTTTCAAGGTGCTGCGCCGTCCACTTGGTTTTCGAGACTGGCCTTTTAATTCTAACGTAAAGCCGCCGTTCTACGGCGGGGTTTCAGACCCAAAATTTCCGATGATCAATTATCAAGAGAAGCTAACATTAGTTGACCGAAAATTTGGGTACAAGCCCCGCCATGCCCGCGCAGGGTCGGGCAGCTCCATCTTAAATATGTATTGTCAACTGGTTCTTCGTTACTTGGTATGGTTCGATAGGGGGGCATAAATCGACTAAATCCTTATCTGGCAAGAGACTTAATTGATTAGTTCGCTCTAGATAAAAAACAATTAACAAAAATCGCTAAATGCCTTTCTATATAAGGGTTCCATCCCTTATAACCCCCGTCCATTGCATAACACAAACCGAAGAGCCTGTCAACTTAAGGAATTTTGTGTTAAGATGTCGATACTCGATCAAGCAATGTCAAAATGTTTGTACTAAAATACAAAGTTAAGCCAAAACCTAATCAAATAGAAGCCATTAATGAGGCAATACGGACAACCCAATTTGTTCGGAATAAAGTCCTGCGTTATTGGATGGATAATCGGGGTGTTGGCAAAACAGAGTTATTTCGGTACAACACGGCACTAAGGAAAGAGTTTAAATTTGTTGATGATTTAAACTCCCATGCTTGCCAGACTGCCGTAGAAAGAACCTTGCGGGCAATTACTCGGTTTTACGATAATTGCCAAAATAAAGTTAAAGGAAAGAAAGGCTACCCTAAGTTTAAAAAACATTCCCGTTCCGTTGAGTATAAAGTATCTGGATGGAAGCTATCAAAAGATAAACGCCATATTACCTTTACAGACAAAAAAGGTATTGGGACTCTTAAACTGATTGGCTCTAGAGATATTAATTATTATCAACCAGACCAGATTAAACGGGTAAGAATCCTTAATCGTGCCGATGGTTACTATGTGCAGTTCTGCATTAAATTAGACCCCAGAGACACGGTTAAACCTTTAACACCTTCCCAGAAAGCCACTGGGATTGATGTCGGATTAAAGTTTTTCTTAGTAGATAGCGAAGGCCATCAAATTGATTGTCCGAACTACTATCGAAAAGCTGAAAAACAACTAAACCGATTAAACAGGAAAAAGTCAAAGAAATACCGTAAGGGTAAAAAACAATCTCGTAATTATCACAAGGCTAGAAAGCGATATGCTCGGAAACATTTAAGAGTAAGTAGGCAACGAGAAGAGTTTGTCAAAAGTGTGGCACTCCGTTTAGTTAAGTCTAACGACTTAAT
>NZ_JAPZSR010000423.1:0-3702 GCF_027531875.1 Microcystis sp. LE19-84.1B
TTTTCTCTTGATCTTTCTTGCTGCGCTCCATCAAACGGGAAATCTTTTGCAGTTGCCGCACCATCTCCGCTCCCGCTAATTCCGGGTTTCCTTGCAGTTGACGATTATTGCTCAAATTTACCAAGAGAAGCGCACCTTCACTCAGGGAGTTAGTTTCGTCGTAGGTTAAGATATCTTCCCCTGGTATGGCACTCCACGTCTGATCCTTATGCTGACAGGCCAATAGTTTCAATTCGGTTTTGTAACCGCCGATAAAACCTCTAGTCTGTTTTTTTACTTCTGCAAGGTATAGCACGAGTAGTCGTCCTCTATAATAAAAGTTTTTGTCATCGGTTTTAGGGAGAGTTGGCGATCAAGGCTAGGAGCAGCCCGTCTATGGTTTGGTGTGTAACCATCCGATCCCAAAAATTTTTTAATTTCTATCATTCGAGTTTTTCTTTTTTATCCATACATTTGTTCTCAATTCTTCCCCTTCCCGACTGGAAAATTTTTGCTGATTGTCCAGTTCAAGCGTACTATCTTGGTCTCAAAAAATTCGGTAGTCAATCTCGTAAAGCGGCTCTTCTCGACTTTGTGTGATAATTTTTGCTTATGTAAGTTTAAATGCTTACTGGGCAAGACTTTTAGGACTATTTTGAAAGAAGAAACTATCAGTATAGACCTCGTTTCCACACAGAAACCAGAAGAACCGTAAAGCTTACTGAAAAATATGTTACATAATTAGCTTATCAGATTTATTATTAGTGACAAGAGGAGGGAAGAGAGCGTTTCTCATCAAGAGGGAGTGGGACGGGATTGGGCATCATCTCTAGATCACCAGCGATGGATTGTTTCTCTGGCGCTCCGCAGCTCCAGCGATCCGCAGTACCCCCATACCTTATTAAACAGGATTTAACTGAATGTCAGCATTCATCCCTCGCGCTTAGCGCGAGGGGACGGGGCTTTTAAAGGGGCGAAGCAATTCGCCCCAGGGTTCACCTCAAGAATGCTGACCAGCATATAGACAATTCCTCAAAAACTATGTTATAGCAACTTCTATAGTTGTGAGGTACAGAGTCTTAGGTTTTGAGGAGTCAGGAGTCAGGAGTTAAGATTTTGGTGTACCTCATGAGATTGGGAAACGCTATATCATAGTTATAGTTTCTTGATAATTCTTATGTACAAAGCGTACAAATTCAGACTTAAGCCTAATACCGAGCAAGAAATAGCCTTAGCAAAAAGCTTTGGCTGTGGTCGTTGGTTTGGGAATTTTCCCTGAATTTATGCAAAGAAACCTATAAAACCAGAGGAAAAGGACTGACACGAAACTATATTCAAGGACTATTGCCTAGTCTCAAAAAAGAATATGAGTGGTTGACAGATGCTTATTCCCAGTGTTTACAGGTTGTTGCTTTGAACTTATCGCAAGCTTATCAAAATTTCTTTGAGAAACGAGCTAGACTACCAAGATTCAAA
This sequence comes from Microcystis sp. LE19-84.1B, assembly GCF_027531875.1. NCBI lineage: Bacteria > Bacillati > Cyanobacteriota > Cyanophyceae > Chroococcales > Microcystaceae > Microcystis > Microcystis sp. LE19-84.1B. The sequence goes on from NZ_JAPZSR010000423.1 coordinate 1,456, forward strand.
TCTAAACATGGTAAACAATCAATTAGCTATCCAGCTAATATTAAATTTGAGGGAGATTATCTAAAGCTTCCTAAAATTGGATTGGTTTATTGTGTTCGTCACTGGGAGTTGGCTCTTCTGGTTTCTGTGTGGAAACGAGTTTTATACTGATAGAATATCCGCAAAATAGTCCTAAAAGTTCTGCCCGATAAGCACTTCAGGATTCCATAAGCAAAAATTATCACACAAAGTCGAGAAGAGCCTGGAGTGTTGAAGGAACGATAAAAACTGTAACCGTGTCAAGAAATCCCGATGATAAATACTACGCTTCTATTTTAGTTGATGACGGATGAGATTCCGTGACGACATCAACGGATGGAAAAGCGATAGGAATTGATTTAGGATTATAGCGTTTCTGATTCACAAGAGGTACATTCCATATCCTGAACAGCTTAATCAGCAAAGGTTTAAGTGTGCCGCACAGATGCGAGAACCGCTATAACTCATTTTTGTATTACCAGTAATGGCAGTAAATATGATAACCCTAAACATTTTGCTAAACATCAACGTAATCTAAAAAGGAAACAACAGAAGCTATCCCGTAAAAAGAAGGGAAGTAACAACCGTCAAAAAGCTAGACGTAAAGTAGCTAAAGTCCATTCTAAAATATCAAGATGTCGTGAGGATTTTCTCCACAAACTATCCCGTAAGATAGTTAACGAAAACCAAGTTATTGCGGTAGAAAACCTCAATGTTAAAGGCGTGGTACGCAATCATAATTTAGCTAAGGCTATTAGTGATTGTGGTTGGGGAATGTTTTGTACAATGCTTAAATACAAGGCAGAATGGGAAGGAAAAACTTATACCGAAGTTGATAGGTTTTTTCCTAGTTCTAAAACTTGTAATGTCTGTCTAAATCAAGTGGGTAGTTTGCCGCTTGAGGTTAGAAAGTTGGACTTGTGTGCATTGTAAAACAACCCATGACCGGGAGATAAACGCGGCGATAAATATCAGAAATGAAGCCTTACGGATATTATCGTTAGGAAAAGCGCGATACTGCCTATAGAGGGGATGTAAGACCAAAAGCTGGGCGTAAGTCCGTCTTGAGGCAATCCCCCGTGAAATAGGAAGCTCTCAACGACCTTGAGAGTAGTTCACCGGTAAAATTGGGAACTATAGAGATGAAACCCGAAAGGGTGAATCAAGTCCTTGTTTAGAGGGAAACCCCTGATAAATTTCAGATTGCGTTGGAGGCAAAAATGAGAGCAATTTCCGAGCATCCAGTCAAAGGGGACTATTATCGGGCATCTTTTGCCATTGTTGTTCTTGGCAGCCGAGCTAGGTAGGGAGTTATGAGCGAAATATTGCTGGTAGAAGACAGCCAAACGCAACGGGAACTGATCTGTGATCTACTCCGCAATAGCGGCATCAAGGTCACGATCGCCACGGATGGGGTAGAAGCCCTCGAACATATTCAGAGACTCAATCCCGATCTCGTCGTTCTCGATATCGTCATGCCCCGCATGAATGGTTATGAGGTGTGTCGTCGTCTCAAGTCGGATCCAAAAACCAAAAATGTCCCGGTGGTCATTTGTTCCTTGAAAGGGGAAGTCTTTGATCGCTATTGGGCCATGAAAATCGGAGCCGATGCCTACATTGTCAAGCCCTTTGAACCGATTGAGTTCATTTATACCATTAAACAACTGTTGCGCCGATAAAATTGCCCTCACCAGAGACAGTGTATCTATGGTATAGGTCAAGACAGCTAAAAACGCCGCCCGAATTATTAGTTGCAAGAGAACTAAACTCATGCTTAACAACGCCGATTTTTTTACTGGTAACGCTCAAGATATCGCCCCCGACAATCAGGAATTAGAAACTCCCGTCGGTGAACTGTACTTGCGATTTTATCTACCCTCTCAGGAGGAGTTTGCCCTTAGTGCCGTGAGCATTGGCGAGGTAATACAGCAACCACTCGATCGGATTACCCCCATTCCCAATGCTTCACCCTTGCTTCTCGGCACGATCAATCTCCGGGGTCAAGTGATCTGGGTGGCGGATCTCGGGCAATTTTTGGGGGATAGCAGCCGCTTAAACACCGATCGAGCCGAAATTCCCATAATTGCAATCAAAGAAGAGGAAACGATCCTCGGTTTAGCGGTGGAACGTTTGGGAGATATGGAATGGCTCGACCCAGATAAACTAGGTAGTGCGGCCAGTATTCCCGATCAGATCGCCCTCTATGTGCAGGGAGAGTGGATTCTGGGC
>NZ_JAPZSR010000265.1:0-3649 GCF_027531875.1 Microcystis sp. LE19-84.1B
GATAACTGATAACTGATAACTGATAACTGATAACTGATAACTGATAACTGATAACTGATAACTGATAACTGATAACTGATAACTGATAACTGATAACTGATAACTGATAACTGATAACTGATAACTGATAACTGATTTACATTCTTTCCAAAACGGGGATACCCAAGAGATATAAGCCTAATTTTAGGGTTCTTGCCGTTAAATCACACAAAACTAAACGAGAGGTTTTAATCGGTTCTGATGCTTTCAGAACGGGACAATTCTCGTAGAAACGATTATACTTTTTACTGAGTTCATAAAGATAATCACATAAACGATTGGGTAATAAATCCTCTTCCACTGCACTAATTACTTCCGGCAGTTGCAGTAATTGTTTAGCCAGAATTAATTCGCTTTCATCCTTGAGAATTAGCGGTGAATTGGCACTTAAATCCTGAAAATTAATACCACCTTCGCGACTGATACTCTGGACCCTAGCGTAAGCGTACAGCATATAGGGGGCGGTGTTGCCTTGCAGATTGAGCATTTTGTCGTAACTGAAAACGTAGTTACTATTGCGATTTTGGCTGAGATCGGCGTATTTAACGGCACTTAATCCGACAGTTTCGGCAGTCTTAGCGATAAAATCGCCGGTTTCTTCTCTTTCCTCGCTTGCCAGTCTTTTTTCTAAGTCAGCTAGGGAACAGGCGATCGCTTGATCAAGTAATTCTTGTAATTTTACCGTCTCCCCGGAACGAGTTTTTAATTTTTTACCATCTTCCCCTAAAACTAATCCAAAAGCGACGTGAACCACTGCCACATTATCGGGTAAAAATCCCGCTTTTTTAGCCACCTGAAATACTTGGGCAAAATGGTTAGCTTGTCCAGCATCGGTAACATAAATTATTCTTTCGGCTTTATCTTGACGCACTCGATAACAAATTGCCGCTAAATCGGTGGTAGCGTAATTATAACCGCCGTCGGATTTCTTGACAATTAGGGGCAGAGGATCCCCCTCTTTGTTGGTAAAACCATCGAGAAAGACACATAAAGCGCCGTTGTCTTCTGTTAGTAATCCCTGGTGATCTAATTCTCTGATTACCGTCTCAAGGTAGGGATTATAAAAAGATTCCCCCCTTTCCGTCAGTTTTATATCGAGAATATCATAGATTTTCTGAAATTCCCGCCGTGATTGTTGACAAAGTAACTGCCATGCTTGACGACTTTGCGGATCACCCGACTGTAATTTTACTACGGCTTGGCGGGCAGTTTCTTTAAAGTTTTCGTCTTCATCAAAACGAATTTTAGCCTTTTTATAAAAGCTAACTAAATCCCCTAAATCAAGAGCATCTGCTTGGGTTAAAGCGCTAGGATAAGCTTCTTGTAGATAGGTGATTAACATCCCGAATTGAGTACCCCAATCCCCGACATGATTAAGACGAATTACTTGATGATGACGAAATTCCAGGATCCGAGCGATACAATCACCAATTATAGTCGATCGCAAGTGACCGACGTGCATTTCTTTGGCAATATTGGGACTAGAAAAATCGACAATAATTTTTTGACTGGGGTTAGCGGTGGCAACTCCTAAACGGTTGTCAGTAATTAGGTCTTTTAATTGGGTTTCTAGATAACTAGGTTTAAGGGTAAGATTGATAAAACCGGGTCCAGCAATTTCGGGGGGTTGACAGAGATCATCTATCTCTAGATTTTTTAGTAAAGTTGCCGCCACTTCCCGGGGTTTTTGTTTTAATTCTTTGGCTAAAGAGAGGGAAATATTACATTGATAATCGCCAAAACGGGGGTTACTAGCGGCGACAATTAGAGGATCGGTAGCGGCGAAGTTTTCCCCAAAGGATTTAACTAGGGATTGGGAAAAACGCTCTTTTATTTGTTGGATAATAGCAGTCATAGATAGAATTTAGCAATGAAGGTTAGAAATCTATGGGTAATTAGGAAATTTATCTTGCTCTCATCTTGAATAGAATTGAGCCGAACGGGGTATTATGTCCATTTTCTTGGTACATTATAAGCATCAAATTTAGTATCTTTACTAATTAGAATTAGCGATCTGTTTAGAGACTGAGCCATTAGCATTCTATCAAATGGATCTCGGTGATGCAAGGGTAAAGTACAAATTTTTAGAGTATCAGAAAATGATATAGACAGTAAGGTTATATCTGATGCTTCTAGTTTAGTTTCAATGGTTTCATAACTTTTTTGTAGGGCTAACTTACCTAAATTTAACTTAATCGCAATTTCCCAGAGACTAACAATACTGACATAAACTTCAGGAGCAAAATCAATTTCCTCCCGAAGATTATCAGGCAAGTTAGGATCGTTTTCAGTTAACCAGATGAAAGTATGAGTATCCAGAAGAAAAGATGTCATCACATATATTCCTGAAAATCTTCCAAAGACTCATCAAAGTCATCGGACAAAGGTAAGGTAAATGTACCTTGTAAAATTCCTGAACGACGTTTCCTAAGAGAAGGTTTCTCTATAATAACATCTGATTGATAATTGGCCATCAAATATTCAGCATAGTGCAGCAGCTCTATTTTTAATAACTCTGGCATTGCTTCGACAGTTTCTAAGATTTTTGTGTCTATATTCATAGGTTTGGGATACTTAATCTGAGCTAATTCTTACTAATTACTTATTCCTTAACCAATAAAACCACGGCATAAACTGCGATACCTTCTTCTCGTCCCACCGGTCCCAATTGTTCGTTAGTAGTGGCTTTAATTCCCACCTGTTCTGGATTAATCTTGAGAGTTGCTGCTAACTTGGCTCGCATCGCATTAAGGTGGGGTTTCATTTTCGGTTTTTCGGCGACAATTACCGAATCAATATTATTAATCTGCCAACCTTGCTCGATAATTAATTGATTAACTTGTTCTAATAATTTTAAACTATTCGCCCCTTGCCATTGTGGGTCTGTGGGGGGAAAATAATGACCGATATCGCCTAAACTAAGCGCCCCCAGCATGGCATCCATGATAGCGTGGGTTAAGACATCGGCATCACTGTGACCCAATAAACCGACAGTATGGGCAATTTCTACTCCTCCTAAAATTAAAGGTCTTCCTGTTACCAATCGGTGGATATCGTAGCCGTTACCAATACGAATATTCATAGAGCAGTCCTCTTGGAGTTATATTAATTATCTTATCGCAAAAGGGAAGGGGAAACAGGGAAATCTTTTCCCCGACTTGTCCTTATTAGCTAATTAGTAAAACGTAGGGTGCGTTAGACGGCAGTCGTAACGCACCACCTATAAAGATAAAATACAGTAAAACGTCGGGTGCGTTAGACGGCAGAAATTGCTGCTTTGACTTGAAGGTAACAATCCGTCGTAACGCACCACCTATAAAGATAAAATACAGTAAAACGTCGGGTGCGTTAGACGGCAGAAATTGCTGCTTTGACTTGAAGGTAACAATCCGTCGTAACGCACCACCTATAAAGATAAAATACTGTAAAATGTAGGGTGCGTTAGACGGCAGAAATTGCTGCTTTGACTTGAAGGTAACAATCCGTCGTAACGCACCACCTATAAAGATAAAATACTGTAAAACGTCGGGTGCGTTAGACGGCAGAAATTGCTGCTTTGACTTGAAGGTAACAATCCGTCGTAACGCACCACCTATAAAGATAAAATACA
>NZ_JAPZSR010000366.1:0-4765 GCF_027531875.1 Microcystis sp. LE19-84.1B
TATGGACAATAAAACCCTGTACGAACAAGACTTTTATCTCTGGATTAGAACTACTATTAATCAACTGCAAGCGAGACAGTTTGAGCGGGTAGATTTAGATAATTTACTGGAGGAATTAGCAAGTATGGGAAGGAGTGAAAAACGCAACATCGAAAATCTTTTGATTCAATTACTGGTACATTTGCTGAAACTAACTTACTGGACAGGAGAAAGAGCAAGAAATGAGGGTGACTGGAAAGGGGAAATTAGAAACTTTCGCAGACAAATAATCAAAGAAGTTAAAGATAGCCCTAGTCTTAAACCCTATCTTTTGGAAATCTTTGAGGAATGCTATCAATTTGCTAGAAAAGATGTTAGTGATCGCTCTCAATTACCCCTCGATACTTTCCCCGCTATTCCCATTGGTTCCCTTGAACAAGTTCTCGATCAAGATTGGTTTCCTACCGGCGATAATCTGGATTAGGCTGCTCCACATTGCTGTAACAAAAAACAACTATCCCCCGATAGCGATCGCTAAAGGTCGAATAATTGTAAATTTCTGTCAAGGGGTGCGGTCAGACATAGGAATCATCGCTAGAATGAGCCTAATTGTCAGGAATTTAGTTAACCAAGGTTTTTGGCAAGATGCTAATCTGGCTAACAGGCTTTTGGGGGTGATATGGGGAAAAATTCGTGCAATTGCGCCTAAATGGAGTGATATACGGAAAGTTGACCCATATCGTTACTCTGGAGAGTTTTATGCAGAAAGTTGACCTATAATATGTAGTTAGGCTGCTTCGTTTTTTGGTTGTGGCTGTCCTTGAAGGTGATTTGTTAGAATCACAAAGTTTTCGTTATTGAGATTTTTTATGCAATCCGGTCTCCGCAGTGGAAAGCTTACAAAATGGAAAGATGAGCGTGGATTTGGTTTTATTCAACCCGTTGATGGGAGTCAGGAAGTTTTTTTGCATATTTCTGAAATTAAAGATGCAACCCGTCGTCCACAAGAAAACGACACGATTTATTACCACTGCATAGTTGACTCAGATGGCAAAGTTCGAGCTTACAACGCATTTATTCTGGGAGCAAGAAACAAGTCAGCACCTTCAAGTAGTCGAACTAAACCCTCTGATGCCATCAATTCAAGCTTTCCGATAGTTGAGGTAGTTCTGTTGTCGCTTCTGCCTTTGTTTGGAGCTATTCATTTTACATGGACGACAGGCAATCCCATTCCACTGATTCTTTATCCCGTAATGAGTTTAGTGACTTACGCTCTATACGCAGATGATAAATCTCGTGCTAAACGAAAGGATTGGCGAACTTCTGAACAAACGCTACATCTGTGTGAATTTGCAGGTGGATGGTTGGGCGGGTTTATTGCCCAGCGAATATTGCGCCATAAAGGTCAGAAAAAGTCTTATCAAGTCACTTTTTGGGTGATCGTGATCATTCATTATGTTGTATGGCTGTTTTGGCTGTTTTCGGGAGGAACGCTATGAGGTATTGCGATTCTAAAAGCATCAGTGCGATGCCGAAGGCACTGCATAGCAGATCGCCGATCTTGTAGGGTGCGTTCCCTAATGCAACTTCTACTGCTCCACTGATCGATTTTGGGGAACGCACCATGCCCATTGATTGAAGCTGTGGGTTTAAGTGCGGTGTGGGCTAATCTGGCTAACACGCTTTTGGGCGTGATATAAAGATAGTATGGGTGACGGTTTATCTGATGACAGAGAATGGATATGTGGGGGATGTCTTTCAGGCATTGCTTACCCCGCTAAAGGTTAAAATGATCATGAAGCGATAGAATTACTCTAATGAAACTAGATCGTATTACGAGCCATCCAAACCGTATGAATGGGCAACCCTGCATTCGTAATCTTCGCCTTACGGTTCGTCGAGTGATTGAGCTACTGGCAACTTATCCCGATCGAGCAGAATTACATCAAGAGTTTCCGGAACTGGAGGATGAAGATATTCGACAAGCCCTAATTTTTGCCTCTTCTTACTTGGATGATCGCATCATTGAACTTCCTAATCGCTATGAAGCTGTTGCTTGATCAGGGACTACCGCTTTCTGCGGCAACTTTATGCTGACAAGAATATTTCACGTACAAGGTTGGGTTGACGACTGTTACCCAACACCCTCAGAACCAAGATTAAATGCGGTAGGATAGGCATTGGATAGATTTTCTAGATTGCCGTGAGCGAAACCGTCTATATTGAAACCAGTATCTTAGGCTATCTTACTGCTCGACCCAGCAGAGATATTGTTGTGGCGGCTAATATTGAGGTGACGAGGGAGTGGTGGAATACACGTCGCGGTGATTTTCAACTTTACTCATCCCAAGCGGTCGTGAAAGAAACCTCACAAGGTGATGTTGTGATCGCATCTCAACGACTAGAAATCCTTGCTAATCTATCTTTACTCGACTTGAACCAAGCTGTGCTAGATTTAGCAGAGCAATTTTTGGAACGCAGCAACCTTCCCGCAAAAGCTGATATTGATGCTGTTCATATCGCCGCTGCAACCGTTCACGGCATGGATTACCTGCTCACCTGGAATTGCAAGCACATCGCCAATGCTCAAATTCAGGGAAAGTTGGCAGAGATCAGCCTTGATTTTGGCTACGAGTTGCCAATTCTTTGTACACCCTATGAACTTCTCGGAGGTTGATTATGTTTCAGGATGAGATTGTGGAAGAGATCCACAAAATTCGTGAAGAGTACTCTCGGTCATTCAATCATGACTTGAAAGCCATCTTTGCTGATTTGCAAAAGCAACAAGCTGAAAGTGGCAGAGAAGTTGTTACCTTATCTCGAAAACACGGTCTAACCACACGTTGGAGCGGACGAGCGAGAGATATTGATAGTGGTGCAAAGGATATTAGCCGCCGCTCAACTTAGCCGTTACACTGAATCGGTTTTTAATAGCATGATTAACTGCCAATCCCACTTGAAAAACCCGCTCCCTTCTCCCCACTGCTGTAACAAAAAACAACTATCCCCCGATAGCGATCGCTAAAGGTCGAATAATTGTAAATTTCTGTCAAGGGGTGCGGTCAGACAGAGGAATCATCGCTAGAATGAGCCTAAATTGTCAGGAATTTAGTTAAACAAGGTTTTTGGCAAGATGCTAATCTGGCTAACAAGCTTTTGGGGGTGATATAGGGAAAAGTTCTGGCGATCACGCCTAAATGAAGTGATATACAAAAGGTTGACCCATATCGTTACTCTGGAGAGTTTTATACGGAAAGTTGACCTATAATATGTAGTTAGAAAATACAACAATGTAAATGATTAATATATTCTATTCATGGCAATCTGACTTACCTGAGACACGAGCATTTATTGGAGATGCATTAAGGAAAAGTGCCAAGAACATCAATAACAGCGAGGACATTACTACACCGCTCAGAGTGGATCACGATACAAATCAGGTTGCTGGATGGCCAGAAATAACATCGACTATACTAGATAAGATCGAAAAATGCGATATTTTTGTTGCTGACATTACACCCATAACTAGCCATGAAACTGGTTCTCGAGTATGTCCCAATCCAAACGTCTTATTCGAACTAGGATATGCGCTTGCCACGGGGATGAGACGAACTCGAATTATCTGCGTCGTGAACACATTTCACATCCCAGATCAAAACATTAATCACCTACCGTTTGATATAAGGGGCAGCAGGCCTCTTCAATACTCTCTGGCTCCAAAGGTTGATCGGGGTGTTAGGTCAGGGGTCGAAGATATTGAAAAGAGTAAAATCAGATCCGCTTTCATAAAAAATATGTCGTTGGCGATACGTGGAGTAATCCAGGCGGTTGACGAACATAAAAGAAAAAACGAGTTACGAATAAAACCACATTTAGCAGTTGAAGGAAATCGCTACCAAGTGGTGATTGATTGCATAAATGATGTACCTTTTCAATTTGAATCCATTGTAAAAGAATCCAATAATAATATAATCACTGGCATTCCGTTGGGCATGACTTCAATTGATCCCAAAGGAGAGAAGGTAGTGCGATTTAAGTCAAGTGAGTTCAATAAAAGAATAACCGAAAATAATATCATTATCCTTTTTGGTAAATTTTCACATATACATACGGACAAAAGGCCTGTCCCAGAGATTCATGATTTTGAAGTGCATTATGAGCTTCGTGACGGCAAAGCGATCGAAATACAAAGGGTTCAGCCTGATGTCGGCTAAGCACATCAAATGCGGACTAACAATTGCGATCGCCGATCTTGTAGGGTGCGTTCCCTAATGCAAGTCCTACTGCTCCAGCGATCGATTTTGGGGAACGCACCATGCCCATGGATTGAAGCTGTGGGTTTAAGTGCGATGCCGCTCTTGTGGGCCTAGTTGGGGAATGTTAGCGAAGATTCCCAATGTTTAGGTTAAAATAGAGGGCAAAAGTTGCCACAGGGTCAAGCCAATGACAGTGATGGGAATCGTGGGCAATGCTTCATCGTCAGAAAAGGGAAACTCGATTGTATTAGGCATGAGTAGATGCCTCTTGGTCATCCTGAATCATCTGCATCAGAATGTTTGCAGCCTCCGTTGCGTCGTAGGGTGACCAAACCGGATACTCTGATGCAGAAAAGATGACTTGTAGTTCAGCGTCTGGGATTTGTGCAGCTAGGAGTTTGAAGAGTGATAATTTGTCTGCCTGACTTAGATTGTTGACTAAAGAAATTAACTCAGCGAAAGGCATGGTTTAAACTCCTGAACCTACGAGAATACATTGATCATAAGCGATCTGAGAGATACGGTCTAAC
>NZ_JAPZSR010000267.1:0-3376 GCF_027531875.1 Microcystis sp. LE19-84.1B
CGAAAACTTCTCCGATGATCTAGCCACTTGGTTATTGGGTTCTCCCCTCTCCTTAACCGTCCTCGACCCGACGGAATTACAATTAGACCCCATTCGGGCCGATTCTCTGATTTTTTTGCAGTCAGAGCATTTAATTCTCCATACCGAATTTCAAACCGACCCCGACTCCAAAATTCCCTTCCGAATGCTTGATTATCGCATTCGCGTCTATCGTCGTCATCCCCAAAAACCAATGCGTCAAGTGGTAATTTATCTGCGACGTAGCGACTCTCCCCTAGTACAGGAAAATACCTTCCGTCTAGGGGAAACCTTTCATTCCTTCCAAGTCATCCGTCTTTGGGAAGAAAAGACACCACAATTTTTCCATCATCCCGGTTTATTACCCTTTGCCGTCCTCAGCAATACTGATGACCCTGAACAGGTGTTGAGTCAGGTGTCCCGTTCTTTAGAAACTATCTCCCAAAAACAGGTGCAAAGCAATCTCGCTGCCGCTACCAGTATTCTCGCCGGGTTAGTATTAAATCGAGAGACGATTAAAAAAATTCTTCGGAGTGAGATTATGAGAGAATCCGTCATCTATCAAGATATTTTAGAGGAAGGAGAGGAAAAGGGACTACAAAAAGGACGACAAGAAGGATTGCAAGCGGGTAAAGACGAAAAAGCTCGACAAATTGCCCTAAAAATGCTATCTGCTGGTTTTTCTATCCCAGAAATCGCCCAATTTACCGATTTATCCCCCGACGCGATCGAGCAATTACAATCGAGAGACGATTAAAAAAATCCTTCGGAGTGACATTCTGAGAGAATCCGTCATCTATCAAGATATTTTAGAGGAAGGAGAATTATCCGCTAAATTAACCTCTATACCCCGTTTATCAGCCTTAGGATTAAGTGCTGAACAAATTGCCCAAGCTTTAGACTTAGAAATTGAACAAGTACCACAAGTCATTGAGGGACAAAATTGAGGGAAAACGGACAATATTTTCTATCGTCTCTTTCAGTAATAATTTTTGATCATTAATTCCCTACCAGATGCCGCCGCTCCTTGTTTATAATTATTCATGCCATACTGAAGATTCCACTCGATAATCTGGGCAAAATCAAAGAGTTTTCGTATCTCTGGACAATCATCGTAGGTAATTAACCATTTAGCCTGACATTGACGCATATTATCGGCAAAACGTTGATGATCGAAGCTGGTATGTAAATTACCTCTTACGCCGTACAAACGGGATTTTGTGACACTATAGTAGGGGGGATCGAGAAAGATAAAAACTTCTTTTCCCTCAGCAAATAATAATTCTTCGTAGTCTTGGTTAGTAATTTTTACCGATGCTAATAGGGGCGCAATTTGAGTTAATCTGGCTATCGATGAATCAGTAAATCTACTGGTAAAAGCCGCTTGAGAATAACCCCCCGAATCCACTGTTCCCGAAAAAGTAATCCGATTTAAGATAAAAAAACGCACCGCCTTCTCAAAGTCGGTTAACTTTAAATCTTCCCTTGTCAAATCTTGAAATAATTCTCGTCCGCTATCATATTTCTGTTTAATTTCTGTTATTTTTGCTACCAATAACTCAATATTTTCTTGAGCGCATTGCCAGAAACAATATAAATCATAATTTAAGTCATTAATCCAATAGGTTTTTATTTGTTGTCCAAAGAGTTGTTTAACAGCAAAAAACACAGAACCACCACCAAAAAAAGGTTCTCGATATTCCCTAATATTCACAGGAATTTGCGGCAGAATTTGCTTAATCGCCCGGGATTTACCACCGGGATAGCGCAAGGGACTTTTAATTTTTGACATTTTATTTACTAATTAGCTCCTATCTCGATTTCGATCTTTTTATTGGTTTGAACTTCAACTAAAAGCTTTCTAATTATTTCCTGCTCTCTCTCCTTCAGATTATCCGAGTTTAACACAAGAAATTTTTCTAGATTTTCCAATTGACAAGGTAAAGTAATTTTGTCTTTAATACCTTTACCTGTAAGTTTTAACTTTGACACAAAATTTATGGGTTGATTGTTTAAATTAATGGAGTCTATATTGGAATACAGAATTAATTTAAAAAGACCATCTTGTATATCAGTTAAATCTGGCAGCCCCTTCCTTGTAGAATTTTTAGACTCCTGAATGTAATATTGATCTTTTATATATAAAATTTCGTCTGGTGCTAGATAATAAGTTCCTCCCAAATAGTTTTCAATACAGAAGTTTGCTTTCCTTCCATCGACTAAATATTCATGTTTATGTACTGTAACTGATTCCCTTTCACTTGCCATTTTAGAGCCTTTTAGAGATATATTTTTGAATTCTTCAAAATCAAGCATAACTGCTTTTAGATATTGTCCCATACTAGCTTGAGAATGAGTAAAAACACCAGTATTGTCAGAGATATTTTTATAAGAATTAAGAGCCTGTTGAAAAGTCGAAGTAAACTTTTCTTCTAATAAACTTTTATTCCAATGTAAAGCACTTTGCTTGTAATTTAAAATTTCTTTTATTTGATTCTTAATAAATTCATTATTAAACTTTTGTTTGGTAAGTTTGTGTTTATTTTCCTGTTTCGTTCTTTGACTTTTCTCCGCATTTTCATAGTATCCAAGAACTATATATATATTGAGTAAATTCATCCATGAAACTGTAGAATATTGAAGCTTATCTAAGTCTCCATCTCTTCCCTCATCTTTAATAATCGGTATTATTGTCAATATTTTTGACGCATTATATGTGTTATAAATTCTGGCAAATGGATAACTTCTGGTTCGCTTAGGGGAAACCCACTTGGAATAAGCGACTTCTGTATTTTGTGCCTCTATAATTCCATAAGCTCTGGATTCATTAACATCAAATTGTTCCAAACATACTCTGTCTAAAGATTCTGTTAGACAGAGTATGTTTTACATCTCTTATAAATCCAGTCAAATTCAAGACTTCGCTCATATTATGAAATTACGATCAAATTAATTAGATTAAAAGACGGCCTAAAGGTTGAACTCACCCGCCTTGTCAAAGTCTAGCAGAAAGTCGGGTGCATTGATATGTCAGATAGTCGGCAGCCGGTCATAGGCTTCTGGCTCAACATCGGGAACTTTTGTTAAGATTGTCTGATACTTTTCTCGACTCCCCCTTTTGGCCCTTTCTATTAGGTAATTTTCTGTCATCAACGCTGAAAGTTTCTCAGCGATCGCAGTAGAGATAAATTGATCGATCGAAATTCCATCACGAGCCGCTATACTTTGCACGGCTACAACTTGCATTTTTTACTCAAGGACAATAATATAGTTTAAGAGTCATAATTAGAAGCAAAGCACTCATTAAAAACATGATTAACCTAGAATTCACGGAAGAAGAAAAGAACTCACTGTATTA
>NZ_JAPZSR010000448.1:0-1440 GCF_027531875.1 Microcystis sp. LE19-84.1B
CCAAGCTTTTCTGGTCGGAACCCCCTAAGCCGAGTTTTCAAGGTGCTGCGCCGTCCACTTGGTTTTCGAGACTGGCCTTTTAATTCTAACGTAAAGCCAACCTAGAACGGCGGGGTTTCAGACCCAAAATTTCCGATGAAATTAAAAACTTGACTAACTATCAATGGCTAACCTATCGCTGAAACCGTAGATTTCCTATCGGAATGTTTCGCCCCTACTTTTTCAGCCAACCCCAATTAGGGTTGGCTGAAAAAGTTTCTCCTGTGGGGACTGACGCGGGTTCGTTCAGCATACCCTAATTAAAAACCGCCCCCAAAGGACGGAGTTTCAATGCAAGCAGCTACGATGCCTCTCCTCATAGTTATCTTGACGTTAAGCTCGGTTAGCTATCCTTTTGTCGGCGTTTCATCGCCAGACCTAAGCCACCAGCAACCAGCAGTCCAGCAACAGTACCCGGTTCGGGAATAACCACCTGGGTGAAGGTTTGTGAGAAACTCGTAACGCTGGCGGTTCCAGGCACAGGCACCGTTGTAGTACCAGTCCGGCGAGCTTGCAACTTCAGGTTGTTCATGGCCGTATACGTGGTTGTTTCTGGGAACGGCATAATGTCAGTCACAGGGCTGGTGGGGGTAGCGGTTTGATTGCCGCTCATCATAATATTATTGAACTGCACCTGATTCGTCCCATTGCCCGCAGTTGAAGCACTTGTTAGGGCATCTTTCCGTTCAACGATTGGGACATATCCAGCGGATGTGACGTCGAAGTCGAAGAAGATCTCGGCACTCCAGGTGCTATTCAAGACCAACGGAGCTAGGTTTATGCCACCAACAATAGTGTAATTGAGAGTAGCACTACCAGAGACACCAGGAATGTAAGTGCCGGTTGCACTCACTTGAATGTTGCCTTGGGGATCGGTCACAGGATTAGCCACAGGACCTTTCGAAAAACTGTAATTCATCCAATTGTCGAAGGTTTTCTCAATTGTGCTATTTCCGTCCTCATCAACTGTGATGGAACCACCGTTAAGTAGCTCGGTGAGTGTACAGAATGAGTCACTTGCACAGCCGTTATAGGCTACCATAGGAGCCGCCTGGGCCGGGGCAGTGGCGAGGCCTACGCCAGCAGCAACAGCCAGAACAGCAGCGCTAGGAATGGTGTATCTCCGTATTTTTGTCATCTTACAGAAATCTCCGCGGAGGTAAGGTGGATGTAATAGATTACAACTGCTAGTATTACATAAGCTTTCTTCGCCGTCAACACTAAATTTCTCATTTGTCAATAGATCACATAAAAATTGCCAATATACTTTGCACGGCTACAACTTGCATTTTTTACTCAAGGACAATAATATAGTTTAAGAGTCATAATTAGAAGCAAAGCACTCATTAAAAACATGATTAACCTAGAATTCACGGAAGAAGAAAAGAACTCACTGTATTA
>NZ_JAPZSR010000206.1:0-5505 GCF_027531875.1 Microcystis sp. LE19-84.1B
GAGAGAATCGTCGTTCAAAACCTTGCGTCTTCATCGGCCCGTGTCCTGTAGGGGCGAAGCATTCGGGCAATAACCTATCGGTGAAACCGTAGATTTTCTATCCGAATGCTTCGCCCGTACTTTTTCAGCAGACCCTATATAGATGTCGGTTTTAGCAAATTCCCGTTACGAAAATCAAAACTACATAGTATAATGGTACTGTTAATTATTTTTCGAGGTGTCAATATGACTTTAACAGAAAAACAAAAAAACCTTTTGCGATGGATAGTTAAAGAAGTACGGGCTGGTAATCTTAAAGAGGACAGTATTTGGTACATTACGACTCTTACAGATTGTGGTTGGGTTGATTACAAGGGTTCTGATAGCTGGCCTCCTGTCACATTCGCAACGTTCGATATATTAGAAGAATATGGTTATATTAAGTGGCAAAAAAAAGACTCGGATCAATACAAGGGCGCTCTAACAGGAAAAGCTTATGAAGCGGTTGATTCTAACTTTAACGAACCCAATCGCTCGGCTATTCCTCATCTAATTCCCTTGACTGAAGTTGAACATTTAGACTCCGAACTATGGGAGAGAGTCCGTTTTTCTGTGAGTGCGGGTGGAGATAATCCAAAAGCGTGGGATACTGCGATTCGCAATGCGACAGTGGTTTTAGAGGACCGCATGAGGAAACTGGGAAATATTGATAATATTAATCAAAAAGCCACGGGTAATGGTATTGTTAACCTAATTTTTGGAAGCAATAAATCTGTACAAAAAGATAAGCTTCCATCAGAAGAATTAGAGGCATACCGTGATTTATATTCGGGTACAATGAAGCGTTTTCGTAACCGTTACGCTCATCGATTCATCGATCCTAAACCAGAGGAGGGTGGGGCAATTATCCTATTCATCGATTTATTGTTGAAGATGCTAGATGATTTAAATTGGGAGACAGAAAACGAGAATACATAAATCTCTAATTCTTGTCTGGTTTAACGGTGGATTACGCTGACGCTAATCCACCCTACTGTAGGATAATTGTCTTCTAGCTTCGTAGAGGATGACAGCAGTAGCGATCGCAACATTTAAAGATTCCACACCACCAAAGAGGGGAATTTTCACCGTTTCATCGGCTAAAGTCGCTAATTGGGGTGATAAACCGGCTCCTTCATTGCCTAATAATATTAAAGTCGGACGGGTAAAATCAATCTCCCAGTGGTTTTTGGTGGCTGTGGGTAAAGTCGCGATCGCTTTTACCCCCTGTGCTTGATATTTTTTCACTAAAGCCGATAAATCCGATTCTACCACTAGCGGCGATCGAAACCATTCCCCAGCGGAACTGCGGATCACTTTCGGGTTATCGATTTCGACGCTATCGAGACTTAACCAGATACCCTGTACTTCCGTAGCCACGGCAGTGCGAATAATAGTGCCGAGATTACCCGGATCCTGCAATCTTTCCAAAACTAAGCCCAATTGTAGCGGATTTTGGGGGGTTGGATGAAGGTGATGACGGGAAATAGTGGCAATCACACCATCGGGATTAACCGTTGTTGCTAGGGAAGCGAGGACTTCCGGGGAAACTATCTCGACTCGTTTCGCTTGATTTTGAAACTTTTCTGCTAATTCTGCCTGTCTTTGCTGCCACTTTTCAGTATAACAAACCGTTTCTAGGGAACAATTCACCGCTAAAGCTGTCTCTAGTAAGTGGGTTCCCTCAATTAAGGACAAATTCTGCTCCTGTCGCTCTCTAGTGCGGTGTAGCTTGCGAATTTGCTTGATTAAAGGGTTTTGAACACTGCTAATCATAGCCAATCGTATTTTTCACCCCGCTAGGGCTGCCCTAAATAACTACGTTTTGAGGGAGATAATGCGGAACTCGGGACTTGAACCCGAAAGTCTTTGCAGACACTAGAACCTGAATCTAGCGCGTCTACCAATTCCGCCAGTTCCGCATTTTTCTTTCACAATCTCCTATTATACTATCGGACAATCCATAAGTCAAGATAGTTGAGATAATTAAGACAAAAATCGTTTTTCGGGGTAGAATCACCGATAATTCCTTCAAAAATCTGATAAAATGCAGTCTAATTTTACCGAAGCTTTCCTTAGCCAAGACTCCCAACCAAGATAAATGAATCATCCTATGACCATCGATACCGAGCATCCCTATTTAGAAATTCAAGGTCGTCACTCTCTCAAGGGTGAAGTCAAGATCAGTGGTGCCAAAAATGCCGCTCTAGCGATTATGGCGGGAGCTTTACTCTGCTCCGACGAGTGCCAGATTAGTAATGTACCTGCTCTAGCCGATATCGAGCGGATGAGTCAAATTCTCTCGGCTTTAGGCGTGCAAGTCCGTCACACCGGAGATAGACTAGAGATTGATGGCAGAGACCTCCAACAAGCTCAAGCACCCTACGATCTCGTCTCCCAGTTGCGAGCCAGTTTTTTCGCCATCGGACCGATTTTAGCCCGTTTAGGAGAAGCAAAAGTTCCCCTCCCCGGCGGCTGCGCCATTGGGGCCAGACCAGTGGACCTGCACGTTAGAGGCCTACAGTCAATGGGTGCAGATGTATTAATTGATGGCGGCATGGTACACGCCCGCGTTAAAGGTAATGGTCGTCTGAAAGGGGCGAATATTTATCTGGATTATCCCAGTGTGGGAGCGACGGAAACCCTAATGATGGCGGCGACTTTAGCGGAAGGGGAAACCATTCTCGGTAATGCAGCCCAGGAGCCAGAGGTGATTGATTTGGCCAATTTTTGTGTTTCCATGGGGGCAAAAATTCGCGGTGCCGGAACCAATACAATTGTCATCGAGGGAGTTTCCCGTCTGCACAGTACCGATTATGATATCATTCCCGATCGCATTGAAGCCGGGACTTTACTGATAGCCGGGGCGATTACCCGCTCAGAAATTAGTCTTTATCCCGTGATTCCCAGCCATTTAGCTTCGGTAATTGCCAAACTGCACGAAATCGGTCCGCAAGTGGTGGAAGATGGTCCTAATCGTCTCCGGATTATCCCTAGAGACTTAAAAGCCACCGATATGGAAACCCTACCCTATCCCGGTTTTCCCACGGATATGCAGGCCCAATTTATGGCTCTATTAACTTTAGCCGAGGGCAGTAGCGTGGTTAATGAGACGGTTTTTGAAAATCGTCTGCGTCATGTGGCCGAATTAAAGCGTCTGGGAGCAGATATCAAGGTCAAAGGAAATGTGGCTTTAGTGCGCGGTGTGCCTTTCCTCTCCGGGGCGCCGGTGATGGCCACGGATCTACGCGCTTCGGCAGCTTTGGTGGTGGCAGGATTGGCAGCCCAAGGAACTACTATTGTGCAGGGACTCCATCACCTCGATCGAGGTTACGATAATTTAGAGGGTAAATTAAGAGCATTAGGGGCAAATTTACGCCGGGTTGATCCTTTAGCCTTAGAATTGGCTACCCTGTCTCCATCTTAATAGGATGATTAGTTATCGCTGTTCTATCGGTGTTGAGGATTCCCGTGAGCAACAATATAGGACAGCGTTAATCGTGCTTAGTTGTTCTATATTGACGGAACCTTTCATCAGCGATCGCATTTACCAAATCTTAGCCATTACTAACACAAACCCCGGCAATTCTGGATCACCACTAATGGTTTCAGGAGCATTTAAAATCTCCGGTTCTTGATGGGGACGATAAATATAGACTTGGCGATTTTGGCGATCAATTAACCAACCCAATAAAGTACCATTGGCAATATATTCCTCCATCTTTTTCCGCAGACTGGATACTGTATCACTAGCAGAACGCAATTCAATGACAAAATCGGGACAAATGGGGGCAAAAGAGGCTTTTTGTTTTTCTGTTAAAGCATTCCAGCGTTCTAATTTAATCCAAGCAGCATCCGGTGAACGAATTGAGCCATTGGGCAGCGTAAAACCCGCACTAGAATCAAACCCAAGCCCCGTTCCATCTAGTTCTAACCAGTTCCAAAGTTGCACAGCTATATTAAGATTGCGATTACCCGTATCTGAAAAAGCAGGGGGCATAACGATCACTTCTCCACTGGCACTGCGTTCAATGCGTAAATCTCGATTGGCTAAACAAAATTCATAAAACTGCCCCTCCGTCATCGGCATAATCCAAGGAAGATCAATCATCAAAGGAGCCGAGGTCGCTTGTACCAGTAGTGTCGTCATATTTTCGCCCTACTCAAGAATTACACGAATTAACAACTGAATGCCCTTCAATCTTAACTTAGCTCTTGTCATCGGCATTATTGAATACTAAAAGATAGAAGGCGATCGCTCTTAACCTTGCTAAAGAAGCCTGACGAAGAGGAATGTAAATATTTATAAAAATGTAGCTTATAATACAGTTTATTTGGGGAGTGTGTGATTTGTTGTCATCCGTCTTTTCAGAAAAAGAAACCACAAAAGTCTCCTAATACCATCAATAAAATCCCACAATCCCCCTTCATTAATTGGAGGGGTTTTTATCATTTGTCATACTAAATCCGTTGAGTAACGCACAGAAAACGGGTTTCTCCGAGAAACCCGTTTTCTATTAATGCTGGGGGATAGTTTTTCCTAGCTTAGGGGGACTGAAAGTTTAATTTTCCCTGAATCTTTCTAACAGTTCTGAGCGAGATAAATTGGCCAGAGAAAGAAGTAACCCGGTGCGTTCCGAGATGGGAAGTTGGGCAATCTGTTCCACCAGACCAGATAATTCTGCATCTAGGCTGCCAAAGCGTCCTTCCAGAAGACTGGTTATCAGCGATAGTTGTCCTTCTAAACTGCCTCGTTGTATCCCTTCTTGCATCCCTTCTTGTTTCCACTCTTCCCGTTGTTGTAAATAAGCTGGTGATAGGTTCATAATCTCCTCCTGTTCTTCTGCACTTAAATTATCTCTCAACTCTAAATTCTTGCGCCAGTTGGCCAGAATTTCCAGTAAATTCTCTTGGAAGGGATTACCTTCAGGCAATTGCACTAATTCTTCTACTGCTCGTTTCTGTGTCCCTCCTTTACCTAGCACCCTCAACCATAAAGTCTCCTCATTGACTGGTAATTGATGGATGGCAACGATTCCTGTTTTGAATAGGTTAGGGGAAAAATAAACTCCTTTTCCCCACTCCTCTTTCATCCCCTCTTCCGGTAGGAATGAAGGGGGGATTCCCACGACTTCTTCAATCATTCTCGCTGAAAAAGTAGGCGTTAAAATCCAGAGAACTGGTAGTTCAGCTTCTGTTAGAGTTTTGCTTGTCCTTTTCGCCTTCCTTAAGACTTCGCCATGAACCGCATATAACTTTGAGATGCAACTGCGAATCTCTACCTCCGAGGGTGGGTTACGGAAGGGTTCAAATAAGCAGCAAGTCGCCGCCATTTTAGCGAGTAACCCCAAGGGTAATTCCGTCCTTGATGCTGTGGCTGGTTCAAACCAAACATCGATTTCTTGGACTTCACTCTTGACTTTCTTGCTCTTTTTAATCGTTCCTAGAGACGCTAAGAGTTCCTCTAAATATTCCTTGGCAAATTGG
>NZ_JAPZSR010000052.1:0-3693 GCF_027531875.1 Microcystis sp. LE19-84.1B
GGATGAATACAAGAACCTTCAATTACTACACCGCCACTGTCACGATGATAAATCGGCAACTGATGGAAGCCTTAAATCATCTACATTAACATCATCTGACGTTAATGTAGATAATACAAAGACAACCAAAAGAAGTCAAGCTGTATCCTTAACAAGGGAACAGTCAAACTAGGAGCCGTGTGAGGTGAAAGTCTCATGCACGGTTCTGAATGGGAGGGGAGGTCGGTGACGACCTTCTCGACCCCTAATATAAGCTTCTATTTGAACAGTTACTTAACCTGAGTCGATTATGGCAGAAAATTATTGGTCGCGAGAGGATGATAACGAAGAATTAGACCCGATTGGTTCCCTCCTATCTGACTGGTCCGATCCCGAAGATGAGGAGGACGAATTTAGGAGCGAAATTTTTCAAGGCCGATCGGGACGCAGACAGAAAGCGGCTTTTAGCCTCATGGCGATCTGGACAATAATTATCGGACTTCATTGGCTGAGTTGGGGTTATTGGGCAATTATCGCCTTAACTATGGTACTATCGGGGCAAGCTTTGCGGCTGCTGTTCACGAAACCGGAAACGCCGCCAATTCCTTTACTGGATCAGGATTTAGCCTCTGTCCCCAGGGTGTCCCTCTTAGTAGCGGCCAAAAATGAAGAAACCGTAATCACGAAACTGGTTAATTATCTCTGTCATCTAGACTATCCCCAAGATAAGTTAGAAGTTTGGATCGTCGATGACTATAGTACCGATAACACCGGTGCAATTCTCGATCGCCTTGCTTTAGAATATCCCCAATTAAAAATTCTCCATCGTCCTGCTAATGCTGGAGGTGGCAAATCCGGCGCCTTGAATCAGGTTTTATCCCTGACTAACGGGGAAATTATCGGCGTATTTGATGCGGATGCGGGATTATCCTCCGATTTACTGCGTCATGTAGTCCCAATGTTCGACGATCGAGAAGTGGGTGCGGTACAGGTGCGAAAAGCGATCGCCAATGCCGCCGAAAACTTCTGGACAAAAGGACAAGCGGTAGAAATGATCTTTGATAGCTGTTTCCAACAGCAACGGATCGCAGTGGGAGGGATCGGAGAATTGCGCGGAAATGGTCAATTTGTCCGTCGTAGTGCCTTAAATCGTTGCGGGGGTTGGAATGAACAAACGATCACCGACGATCTTGATTTAACTATTCGTCTCCATATCGATAATTGGAAAATTAATGTCTTAAATTTTCCCGCAGTAGCGGAAGAAGGGGTGACAACTGCGATCGCTTTATGGCATCAGCGCAATCGTTGGGCCGAAGGTGGTTTTCAGCGTTATCTCGACTATTGGAAAGCGATTTTAAAGTCTCCCATGCCTTGGCCGAAAAAGTTTGATTTAATTGCTTTTTTGCTCGTTCAATATATCTTACCTGCGGCCGCTATTCCCGATCTTTTAATCACAATTACCCAGCATCAAGCTCCGATTTTAACTCCTTTAACTGGTTTGGCTCTTTCCCTTTCTGTTTGGGGGATGGTGACAGGATTAATCCGAGTCAATACGGGTAAAAAATTCACTTTTGCTCTCGGTTTAGACATCCTTGCTCAAACCATTCGCGGCATGATTTATATGATGCACTGGTTTATTATTATTCCCAGTGTCAGCCTGCGGATGGCTTTGCGTCCTAAACGTTTAAAATGGGTGAAAACCGTTCATCTGGGGGAACATCTCAGTGCCGAAGTTTAATTTTCGAGGATAGACTACAAAAACTTTGGCCTTATCAGGCCGGAAATCCCCTGTCAGTCAAGGTTACAGCCTTTGGAAACCCCTTTGGGAAAAATTTCCAATTTCCTTAATCATGCTTGCTACCAATAATGTGTTAATTTAGATACAGAATTGAATTCCGTGACAGCACTGGGGTGGCGAAAAGCGCTCGCTCCAGTTTTTTTTGTGATCGGTTAGTGGAGAATTAATTTCTGGCTCTTCTGCACAGCGTTGCTAGAGCAGTTATCTTAATGGTGAGATAGGAAGTTTTTGTTTTGGGGAGTCGGTTGTCAGGAGTCAAGACCAAATCAAGTTATACTTCACTCCCAGGGAGGCAGAAAACGTAGGGTGCGTTAGGCAGCTCATGAACCAAACAACCGCCAATTATGATGAACCCTGGAAAGAAGCATTAAGTGAGTATTTTGAAGCGTTTTTATGCTTCTTCTTTCCCGAAGTTCACCAATTAATTGATTGGACAAAAATTCCCGAATCCCTAGAAAAATAACTTAAACGGATTACCGCTTCAGCTAAGACAAAAAAACGTTTCGCTGACAAACTCTGTTCAGTTATCAGCTACCAGTTACCAGTTATCATTTATCAGTGACTAATTATCTGTTGCCAAAGCAGACTTGTCAGAATATAGTATGGAAAACAAGCATAATCTTGGCAAAACTATGTATCATCAACGACTAGCTAGACCTGAAGATGCAATAGCGATCGCTCCTCTTTGGCGAGATTTTGCTCAAAGGCGATCGGAAGCTGATCCCTCGATCAATCTGAAACCTGATTTTGACTATGAAGGATATGTGGGGTATCAGCTTAAAAAACCTCTATCTTTCGGTTTTGTCTTGGAATATGAGCAGCAAATCGTCGGGTTTCTCTTTACTTATGTTTATGATGAGACCCCACCTCCCCAGATTTCTGCTTTGGAAATGTGGGAAAATCCTTTCATTCCCCGTCGTGTGGGTGCAGTTTTGGGGATGTATGTTAAAGAAAAGCACCGCAAACCGGACACGATTAATTTGTTGATTAAAGCGGCGATTGCTAAAGCGGAAGAACTAAAGGTTAGCGATATTGACTTATTAATCAGTATAGATCAACAAGGGATTCAGGTATTATTAGAACGCTTGGGCTTTGTTAAAGCAGCGATTCAATATACAAAACATTTTAACATATCGGAGAAGAATTTACCGAATTTACACCCGGCTCATTTAAGGCTAATAGAAAAGGAAGTTATACCGACTGGAACAATTGTTTTAAGGGATGTAAAAACTCAAGAAATTGTCAAGAATTCTCAAGGAAAACCAATTTTTTTAGAGCCAGTTAGGGATGCAGCAGGAAAGGCTTTGACGAGTTCGATGGGTTTACCGATTTATCCTCTCCCTTTACGAGATCCGAATACTCATAATTTCGTCTTTGATGAGGCAGAAAATCTCATCTTATGTCCTATCTTACAAGAGCTAGGGGGTGAGGTAGTAGAATTTGGAGGAATCCCTCAATTTTGTCCACCTGTTTATGAACAAATAGATGGGAAATTATGCTTAAAGCAAGATAGTAATGGCAATTATGTTTTTGCAGAAGTAGAACGGGATGAGTCGGGGAAAATTAGGCGATTACCAGAAGGAAAACCACTCTTTAAATCCACCAATTAATCTTTAAACTCTCTAGAAAACGGGTTTCTTGAAGAAACCCGTTTTCTGTGGGTTTTTTTGCGGGAAGCATCCCCCTCTTTTCGTAGGTTAAGGGGGTGAGGTCATAACAATATGTTGCCAAAACCGACTTTTCAGAATATAATAGAGAAGAGTAGTCATTCATCCCTCAGATTAGTTAAGATGACATTACATGACTAATAATATTGACCATGACCGCTTATTTAAGGAGTTAATCTCCACCTTTTTTGTCGAATTTATCGAGTTATTTTTTCCTCAATTGATGGATTATTTAGATAGAAACTCGAT
>NZ_JAPZSR010000290.1:0-6149 GCF_027531875.1 Microcystis sp. LE19-84.1B
TCAATCCTTATCTGGCAAAAGATTTAATTGATTAGTTCGCTTCAGATCGCAAACAATTGACAAAAATTGCGGCAATGTCTGTCTCTATAAAGGTTTCATTCCTTATAACCCCGTCCATTGCATAAGACAAACCGAAGAACCGATAGATATCGATTTGGGAGAATATCCTGTATTAGATTTTCGCCGTGAAGAACGACACTATTGGCTGAAATGGCCAGATAAAAGTCAAGGCGATCAAGATGTTCATTTTGTCTTTGACGAATACGCAGAATTCAAAGAAACTTAAACTTTTTGTTAGGTAGGGCAAAATCAATCTAATCCCCTCCTAGTTTTAATAATTATGTTCACTTATTTGAGGACTTAATTATGATATCAATCCCTGAAGAACTCAATCCCAACCAAGGCATCCCTGGATGGCTAGAACTCGATGATTTAAGCCTTCATGGAGACATGGTAGCACGCATCCCTAAAGGAGCTTATATCAAAGGAATAATCGGTGGAGAAAAACCTTTTTTTCCCGTATCTGAAATTCTTGGTACAGCTATCTCTAAACCTGAAGGAGTAAATAGCAATTGTGGATGGGTTGAATTAGAAACTCTGACCTTTCATCGTGACATAGAAGCTGTTGCACCCCTTGCTCCTTATGTGCGGGGAGAGATGGATAAAGACCACAATTTTTATCCCGATAAACCTTATACTATTGTGCGCTCAAATGATTTTATTGGCAATGGAGAAGAAAAGTTTATGACGACTCAAGCTATCGAAGCATTGGTAAATACTGTCATTAAAAAATACCCCATTGATAGTACACAGATAACCGATCCAAGACAAAAATTTACTTTATTAGCTGGATCGAAACTTGAGATTCAACAGTATGACAGGGTGGATCATAATCATTGGAAATTGCTTTTATCTTCCCCTGTCAATGGTTCAGTCATCTGGTTTGCTTATAGTCCTCATGTCAATATCATTCGCCCAAATATTAACCGAAGCACGGTGATTACTTACCAAATCTTAAACGATGACAATGGGAAGCTGAAAGCAACCGCTAAATTAGCCTGTAACTTTTGGAATCGTTTTGTCATTCCTCAGTCTAATATTGTGATCCGACTAGGAACATTTTATAGTCCTGGTTCTGTGATTGCTAGAGCCTATAAACCTTATCAACAAGGCAATACCGTCTATGGCAAGATTGAGTTTAATACTAAGTATCTTGGAACGTTTACTAATTATGGTATTGCTGGCACAATTATTCACGAAATTGGACATACATTAGGATTTGGTTGGGATCAATGGATGAATTTGTTTTATCAAAATACGGGTGCTTTTAAACCCGAAACAATCAAGAAGATTCCCGAACTACAATATATGTTTGTTGAAACCGATTATGGTCCAGGAACAGCATATTCCCACTGGGACGAAGAACGATTTGATCAGGAATTAATGACGGGATTCAAAGATACCTATGAATATGTCTTACCTGTGACGATTAAAGTGATGGCACTTCTCGGTCATGTTATTGCTGAGGAATTAATCCAAAAAACGAATTTAGAAACCTTGATTCGTGAGATTGAAGATGTTCTATTCACCATGACAGAAACAGTCCAAGAAATTAACTTTGAATACTATAAAGATACCGAAATATCGGAGGAAATTTACACCGCATTGACCTAAAATTGTCAACATAAATATGGGGGAGTTATTACTATTTTCCTGAATTAAGCTTCCCCCGATCGAGTGTTTCATAATTTAAGGACTGTTTCTATGAAAATTACCCACCTTTTCAAGCTATTATCAGCACTTAGTTTGGCTCTTCTTCTCGGTTGGCTTTTCCCGATGGCTCATATTAAGGCTGACAATGTATCAACACTGGGAAAATATCCTGTCTGTGAACCATCTGCTGTCGTAAAAGTAACCTGTCCAGAATCAGAAGGAAATTGCCTTTTAGTAGCAGATAATGAACAAAAAGACGCTCTCTTTCTCTATTCTGTGAGTTCTAAGCAATTAGACTCAACTCGTCAAAGTCAGTTAGCCTTAGAGAAAAAAATAAGTGACATTGAAGCGATCGCAAAATTAGATGATAATAAAGTTCTTCTCTTCGGTTCTCACAGTCGTAACAATAAATGTGAGATCAAAGCAAATAGACAACGGTTTGTACAGGCTCAATTGTCGGGAAATCAATTAAAAATTATTGGTGAACTGATCCAAAGTCCTCAAATCGATTCTAAAGTTCTCTTTCAAGGTCTAGATGTGAATTCTAACAAGATTATCAGTGCCGTGAGTCGTGCTATTGATGAGGCGGAAACCAAGGCTAATCAATCATTAGGAGATAAAGTGGCGTGTGAACAAGCCAATGCTTTTAATGCGGAAGGAGCAGTAGCCATTCCTGAGCCTTTATCCCTCGAAAAATTCAAGATTTGGATTGGCTTACGTTCTCCCGTTGTCACATTAGACGCTAAGAATTATGCTGTTTTACTATCAATGGCTAATCTGGATAACTATCAATTCGATGGTGCAACACTTCTAGATTTAGGGGGACGGGGAATCAGAGAAATTACCTTTGATAATAACCAGATTTGGGGAATTGCTGGCGGGCCGAAAGATGGTCAAGATAATTTCGTTTTTTGGAAACTATCGGCTGAGGATCTCAAACCCAATACGATTCTTAAACCTGAAATCCTTCGAGAATTACCCCAGTCATCAGAAGGATTAGCGATCGTTGATGGAACAGCCTATATTTTGATTGATGGCAATAGTGGGGATTCTGGAAATCAGTGTGCAATACCTGCCAAGTTTATGCAATTTACTGTCCCTAATTAGGGTTATGTCCTCAAATTTTGCTAGTTTTGAGACTTAGATAATCCTCTGATATTGAAAAAAAGGAGAATCAATGATGACTACCCAAAAACTGAAAGCTCTAGTCAATACTGTTATCAAACAATCTACCCTAGATGGCAGTCAGATTACTGATCCTACTCAAAAATTTTCCTTGATAGCTGGAGGTGAACTTGAGATTAATAGCTATCAATCTGCCGCTAATAATCACTGGGAATTAGAATTAACAACCCCTGTTAATGAGATAGCGAAATGGTTCGCTTATATTCCCCATGTCGAAATTAAAAGTAATGACCCTGTAGCCAAGATATTGCAAGACATTAAGCTGTCTCAATTTAAGGTGTATCACCGACCAACAGAACAAGATTTAGAAGGAGTGGGGATTCCCCCTAATGGACAAGACAACCGTTCAGAAAGAATTTGTCCTGTTTACGTTCTTAGTCCAAGAAGACAAACAGATTCTTTAGTTAGACAACTGATTACACTGCTTCGGGTCAAGGATACAGCGTTCATTATTGCAGAACGATTGGTACAATATCCCGAAGATTATCTCCCCACTATTTCTCAATTTGAAAAAGCGGTTATTGTCCAATCTTTTGTTGGTGTCGGTCCTCCTAAACCAGACCCAACTCCTTATCCAGATTGGGCAAAAGAAAGACACGACAAAGAGTTGTGGAGACTTGAACAATCTATCCGTCTATTACAGTCGATAAATCGAAAAATCTCAGCTGTCGTTTGTGCGATGGGAGATTCTCAAAAACATTCATCCAAAGATGTGCGAGAAACAATGCAAACGAGATTAGACAATCTTCTGGATAAGTATAATCTCTCGGCTCTCAAACAGCCAATTACTTGGGGAGCAGATGAATTAGTAGCAATGGGAATCGCTCAAACTCTTCCTAAAACTAAAGTGCGTGTCCGCATCTCTAATAAGGAGACTGAAATGTGGTACGACGGGAGACGACCACCGCGAGAACTTGTGACCGAAAAATTACAAGCAGTTGGTTTAGAGGAATCAGAAACTGACTGGGATTTCGAGGTCGCTATCCTAACTCGTCGTCAAAATGGTAGTATTGATGATTATCAGAAAGACGACAGGGAACAAGCGAAGTTAGATGAGCAATTTCTGGCTCAATATAAGAACTATTCTTCCGAGCAACGCGCTAAATTAGTCATCATTGATGCCCGACTTTTTAATGGGGCTTGGAATGTCACTTCTGTGTTACCTTATGATGATTTATTGGCCTTCGGTAGTTGGGGAACATTTGGCAATTGTGTTGGCTCAACTTTGGCGGTGGCAAAAATTCTTTTCTACGCTAAAAATCCCGCCGCTCAAAGACAACTTTACCTGGAGGCAATTGCTCATGATGTTTTTGCTAATGGCTATAAAGAAGTTCAACGATCCGAAGAACCTAAAAGCTTCTGTAATCAGCTACAAAATCAAACAGGAATAACTTTCAAGCATTACGACGGATATGATAATCCTGCTACGGTCAAAAAAGTCTTTGAGGTCTTAAATCGGCACGTTAATGTCAGAATGCAAGAACATTTTACTGGACTTCCTTTTGTTAATAACCGAGTCTTCCGAATTACTCCCCAACTTTGGCGCACTTTTGAGAGTGAAGTCCACATCTGGCCAAGATTACCAGAGGAAATTCATAAAGTTGGTATCTATCGTACCGATCTGGAAGCGATCGCCTTTAATCCTTCATTGGGCGATCAATTCGTCTAACAGTAAATTTTTCAACAATCCCATAGGAGAAATACCATGACTTCCCTACAAATTATCAATCCTACCAATCATGCTCGCTTTGAACGTCTAAAACCTGTTACTTTTACAGGCAAAGTAGATCCTGGAATAGTCACTGTAGAACTAAAAGCAGATGACAAATATTCCCTAGGTAATAATCAGGTTAAAGCAGACGGTTCTTGGTCGATTACTTATTCAGGATTTACCAATATTGGTGATCGCAAAATTACCGCCATCGCTCACACTCAAACCAATCAAAATAAAGGAGAAACCAGCATTCTGATTCATGTAGCAGACCCTTCACCCCTCATGGATTATACTAAAACTATTTATGAGGGTTTAGTTTTAGATGCTTACAAAAAACTTGAACACACCCAGTCTCTGCCGACAGACCACAAGTTAAGTGATGCCGAAGGATGCCGGTTATTTGAACAAGGAATACTTCCAATACTACAATCAGCCGATACTTTCATGACGGCGGCTGCTGAAGGTAAACATGAATTGAATTTACACCCGGGGCGTACTGATATTAAGGAGGCTTCTTGTGCTTATTCTGTCTCCTGTGTGATGAAATATATAGCTAAGGAGCTTAAATTTGACAAAGTGAAAAATCTCTTCAATAATACTTTTGAAGATGATTGTGTTCAAGTTACAGGCGTTGAGAAAAAACTGCGTCGTCTCGGGTTTCTCTACTTTTTGAAAAAAGATTACCTAGCACCTCGTGGGGCAATTGGAGCAAGAGCGCCACGCTGGAAGTACCAAGGAACGGAGAACGGGTCTGGTCATATCTATTACATCACCAAAGATGGGGCAAAACGGACTCAATTTCCCAACCCAGGTCAAGAGAATGAGCCAGCAGAAACTGGAATAAACGGGCCTAAATGGCAAATCAAAGACCTTCATGCTGAAAACCTCCATTTCTTTGATCATGTTTATATGCAGGAGAAAGAAGGCTACACAGAAGGATTTTGGTTGCCACCGGGTATTTATCCTTTAAAACGTTAGGATTTTAAGGATTAGAGCTTTGTCCCTCAGAATTCTGGGGGAAGTCAGGGAATAGGCTGATTTCTCCCCTAGAATTGACTGACTTTTTAATCATGCAGGAGGTCTATTATTTAAACGCCTTGTATTTAACCAGCGATCGAGCGTACAATTGAAATCTTTAAGGAGGAAAAGCGATACAAATGGGAGAATCCTGCGCTTTTCCTCCCCTATGGTTAAGCGTATTGTAGCTTGATAAGACTGTAGCAATTCCATTTGAGGGGTAAATAGGGTCTGCTGAAAAAGTTTTTCGTGGGGGCAGGGTGTGGCCCCCCCAACCCCCCCTTAATAAGCTATCCATTAGTCACATCTTTCTTAACATAAAATTTGACAAAAAGAGAAAAGTGTGCAATATGGCTCAAGGGGGTTCTGTGGGGGGACTAATTTGATGAGATAGTTTCCAAGTCTGGCTGATATCATGTTACCTTCGCAGTCCCAACCAAATAGTTTTAACACCGGGTTCACCGTCGCCTTTTCTACCTAAAAAACCCCCAAGAGAAGCAATCATTCTGACCGCTTCCGG
>NZ_JAPZSR010000011.1:0-5019 GCF_027531875.1 Microcystis sp. LE19-84.1B
CGCGCTTCCTACCTCGTCTCCTACCTCGTTCCAGGGTTCTACCTGGGAACGCTATTTTCAGGTTCTACCTGAAGAATAATATATTTAAATTAGGCAGAGCCTAAATATTTGGTTACAAGGTTCTACCTTGTAACCAGCGAACTGAGCGTTCGACAAAAGCTCACGCCGAAGTCTCACGCCGAAGTCTCACGCCGAAGTCTCACGCCGAGGTCCGAACGGCAAAAGGCAACAGTAAAGGGATTGGGGAAGGTTCGGCTAATCTAAGAATAAGCGGTTTAAATGCGTCTTAGCTTATCAAGCCAAGAGTCAGTAATTTGAGGTGTAGTAAATAACAATAATCAATCGACCTCTAAAGGTCTAGGTATAATAATTGAGATGAAACCACCTAGATAAGGAATAAAAACATGGCTAAAATTGCCTCGATTACTGCCAGAGAAATTCTTGACTCCCGCGGTAATCCCACAGTGGAAGTGGATGTAATCTTAGATGATGGTAGCAAAGGCAGAGCCGCCGTGCCTTCGGGGGCATCTACGGGGATCAATGAAGCTTGGGAGTTGCGAGATGGTGATGATAAACGCTACGGTGGCAAAGGAGTGTTAAAAGCAGTAGCCCACGTCAAGGGAGCGATCGCCAATGCCCTGCAAGGAGCCGAAGCCAGCCAACAAACAGCGATCGATCAAACCATGTTAGAACTCGATGGTACAGCCAATAAGAAAAATTTGGGAGCCAATGCTATTTTGGGAGTGTCTATGGCAGTGGCTCGGGCAGCGGCTGCTTCTGAAAATATGCCTCTATATCGTTATTTGGGCGGTGAGGAAGCGAATCTCTTGCCAACTCCCTGTTTTAATATCCTTAACGGCGGTG
Source organism: Microcystis sp. LE19-84.1B (assembly GCF_027531875.1). Taxonomy (NCBI): domain Bacteria; kingdom Bacillati; phylum Cyanobacteriota; class Cyanophyceae; order Chroococcales; family Microcystaceae; genus Microcystis; species Microcystis sp. LE19-84.1B. Next base: position 865 of record NZ_JAPZSR010000011.1, read on the forward strand.
TTCATGCCGATAACACCGTTGATTTTCAGGAGTATAAATTAGTTCCCGTCGGTGCGCCCAGTTTTACGGAAGCTTTACGCATGGGAGCGGAAGTCTACCACGTTCTCAAATCGATTTTAAAACAAAAAGGTTACTATACTGGTGTCGGTGATGAGGGCGGTTTTGCCCCTAGTTTAAAGGCTAACGTGGAGGCGGTAGAGTTAATTTTGGCTGGAATTGAAAAAGCCGGTTACAAACCGGGAGAAGATTTTGCCATCGCTCTGGATCCTGCCACTAGCGAACTTTGGCGTGATGGCGGTTACTACGAATTTTTCAAATCCGATCAAAGTCGGAAATCTTCCGAGGAAATGATCGATATGTGGGAAAGTTGGCTGAATCAATACCCAATCGTTTCCCTCGAAGATGGTTTAGGTGAAAAAGATTGGCAGGGTTGGCAAGAATTGACCAAACGATTAGGCGATCGCATTCAACTGGTAGGAGACGATATTTTCTGTACCAATCCGAAAATTATTCAGGAAGCGATTGATCGAGGTGTTGCCAATGCCTCTTTAATTAAAGTCAATCAAATCGGCAGCGTCACGGAAACCCTAGAAGCGATTAAAATCGCTCGTTCTGGCGGTTATACTGTCTATATTAGCCATCGTTCTGGGGAAACTCCCGATGATTTTATCGCAGATCTCTCCGTTGCAACCTCGGCAGCTCAATTAAAAACTGGCGCTCCCTGTCGTGGTGAACGTCTGGCCAAATATAATCAGTTACTCCGCATCGAGGCAGAATTAGGTGCAGCCGCTCGTTATGCTGGTTGGCAGAATTTCCGCCAATAATCAGGGTTGAAGGGATAGTGAAGGGCAACAAAAGCCGCTTTCTCGATCCCTCCTTGATAGCAAATCGGTTATTTGGGTTGACTTTTTAGCCTCTCAGGGTAAGTCAAAAAATTTTACCCAACCTCTACACCCCATCCCCTCTCTACTTTTCAGGCTCTCTGTCCCCCCGTGAGGGCAAATGCAAAGCGGGATCCTGCGCTGTCCAACCGACGGGAGTATCTAAGCGCACCTCAAAATGAAGATGGGGGGGAATAATATCCGGTTGTCCGGTGGTGCCAACCGCGCCGATAACGTCTCCTGCTCGTACCCGTTGGTCAATTCTCACTGTAACCCGGCTTAAATGGGCATAACGGGTCTGCCGGCGACCTAAATGATTAATTACTACCAAATTACCATAGGCCCCTTCCTGACCCACATAAATCACTAGACCGTCCTCGGCGGACAGAACAGGCGTACCAATTGGGGCGAGAAGATCAATACCACTATGAAAGAGATTTTTCTGTTCCGTGGGGCTTTTTTGCCAACCGTAGGCTAATCCGACAGTGCTGGCAAAGGGTAAGGGATAAGAACTTAATCCAGTATAGTCCGATCGCTTGCCGGCGGCGGACCAATTGGTGCCGGGGATAAAAACTATTGTCGGCCGGCGACCACAACCGTTAAGCTCAAAGAGTATATCCGCACGAATACCATAGGCCGCTTCTAAATCGCGCCAAGTGGAACCCTTGGGTGCTTCGATGCGAATGCCGTTCATCGGGGGAATAAAGATTTCTTTCCCGACGGGGGCCAAACCATTTTTGAGAATAGTCGGATTGAGTTTAATTATCGTTGCCGGGATAAGAGCGTATTTTTCGGCGATGGAGGCGATCGTTTCTCCCGCTTGGATTTTATGGCGTTGTAACCTTGATAAAATCGGCAGGGGACAAACAGGATCAGACCCTTGGGCAAAAATTAATTTTTGATTTAAGCCCAAAAAACCTAGACAAAAAAACAAAATTGTGCTAGTCAAACTTAGCCAACTTTTCTCACTTCTGATTCTCCGACCCATGACCATAAAAAAGCGATCTCTATAATTACAAAACCCGGAGAATACTAGGAATACTGTCAATAGCTTCTAAAGACTCTATGGCTGCTAAAGCGTTGCGGAAATTGCCCTCGCGTACATCGTGGGTGACAACGACAATTTCGGCTAAATCACCCCTAATCCCAATTTGTACCACGGATTCTAGACTAACTCCATGGTTGCCGAAAGCCATACCTAAATGACCGATTACCCCCGGCACATCGCGACAGAGAAAACGAGCATAAAAACGGGTCGATAACGACTCCATCGGGGCGATTTGACAATAATGCTGGTGAATACAGCTTAAAAGCGGGTCAAGTTCCTTGGTTTTGCCACTACTTTTTAAAATTCCGACGATATTCATCACATCCGATACTACCGCGCTGGCCGTCGGTCCGCTACCGGCACCCGGTCCGTAAAACATCACTTGTCCCAAGGGTTCCCCCTCGACCAGAATAGCGTTATAGACTCCGTTAGCATTAGCGAGGGGATGGGTTTTCGGTACTAGGGTTGGATGAACCCGCAACTCTAAGGTATCGGAATCCTCCTTAACCGTATCTTTCGCGATCGCTAATAATTTAATCACAAATCCCAGTCTATCAGCGTAGGCGATATCGACGGCGCTAACTTGCCGGATACCTTCACAGTAAACATCTTCCCGTTTTACCCGACCTCCAAAACCCAGAGAGGCTAAAATAGCAATTTTATCGGCTGCGTCGAATCCATCCACGTCCGCAGTGGGATCCGCTTCCGCATAGCCTAATTCCTGAGCTTTGGCCAGAACTTCGCTAAAATCTGCCCCTTTTTGGCTCATTTCGGTGAGAATATAGTTAGTTGTGCCGTTGACAATTCCCATGATGCTGCTGATGCGATTAGCTCCGAGGGATTGTTTTAAGGGTTTAATGACGGGAATGCCACCACCCACGGCCGCTTCTAGGAGGACATAAACCCCCTTTTCGTTAGCCTTGGCGTAGATTTCATCACCAAAACGGGCGATAACCGCCTTATTTGCCGTAACAACGTGCTTTCCCGATGCGATTGCTTGGAGAATTAAAGAGCGTGCCGGTTCCAAACCCCCCAATAATTCGACAATAATATCAATTTCGGGGTCAGTAACGATCGATTCTAGGTCATTGGTCAACAGCTGGGGAGAAAGCTCAATTTCTCTGGGTTTATCTAGGGATCTAACTCCCACTCGTCCAAGGGTAATCTCTTTGAGTACGGGATGACGACCAAAAGGATCGAGGAGGATTTTCGCTGTTCCCGTCCCCACAACCCCGAAACCGAGTAAACCAATCTTAAAGGTCACGCTTTTATCTCCTGCTAGTCCGACGCAAAAAATACTAATGGCCAAGCCGTCGCCATTGTCGATTTTATCATTACAGGGTCTTTGTCTGTGGGGTTTTCTTTTGCTGGCGTTCAGGGCCTGATGATGATAAATATTCAGTATTTTTGTATTTAAATCAAGCAAATCTCGATCAAGTTTAAACGCTTATCCTGTAATTGTTATTGATTTTATTGACCGATATAGATATTCGGCAATGTCAGTAAAATTTTTGATCATAACTCTAATTTATGATTACAATAATTCCCTATCTAGTTGATATTTTTGAACAAATCAATCGCTGACAGGGGGACAAGCAAACTGAAAAGCTTATGTAGCATGGAATACAGATACAGACTCCCAAAAAAGATCAGTCATATTTACCATATATGACCTAAATAACGAAAATGATAAGTGAACTATACCAGAAAGTCTTAGAGAATGAACTGGGGCGAGCCAGATATCTACTGTTGTTAATGATAGTTGGAACCTGGCAAATACTAAAGCAAGCCAAGTTAGAGATATTAGCAGAATCACTACCAATACCAATCCTGTTTGAGAGTCGGAGAAAAAAACTCAAAAGATTTTTAAAGCTGGAAATCCTGAACATTGAAAAAATCTGGGTTCCCTGCCTAAAAGAGATGTTAAAACAGCAGGAGAGGTTCACAATAAAAGGATTAGTATATATTGCCATAGACCGGACGAGTTGGGGAGCAATTAATATCTTGATGGTGAGTCTAATTTATGACAAGAGAGCCATACCAATCTATTGGGAGATATTGGAAAAAAAGGAAGTAGTAATCTCAAAGAACAGCAGCGAGTATTGGGGAAAATATTGACGGTGCTATCAGGTCATAAAATAGTGGTGTTAGGAGATAGAGAATTTTGCTCGGTCAGTCTTGGAAAGTGGCTTCAGAAGCCGAGTTTGTACTTTTGTTTAAGACAAA
>NZ_JAPZSR010000102.1:0-5287 GCF_027531875.1 Microcystis sp. LE19-84.1B
GCCGGTTATGCTCGGACAAAAATGGGCTATTGAGCAACTGTCTCAATTGGCAACAGTCCATACTCGCTTTGGTTGGCAAACCTCTAATCTCAGAAAATATTTGCGACTAGAAAAGTCGAAAAATAAAGCAGAACAATCACCAGAAAGTCATGCTAACGATGGCATTGCTCTTGCCTGTTTTCAGTTTTTAGATTATTTGCCATTCCACAATTCTAGTGGACATGGATACGATTGGAAAGGTTCTGTCAAAGTAACAAACGCTCCCTTTGCTGTCATCAAACGTCCTCCTATTAGTCGTCGTCAACTTCACCTGATGGTTTTTTCCAAAGGTGGTAAACGACGTAAATATGGTGGCTCTACCACAGGACATGGGTTCCGTAAAGGAGATTTAGTTTCTTCTCCCAAAGGAATTGGTTATGTTAGTGGAGATACCGAAAAACAGCTATCTGTAAGCGATACTAATTGGAAACGATTGGGACAGATGGCTGTTAGCAAGATTCAGTTAATCCGTCATTCTAACGGTTTAATTGTTTCTCGCTAACTTATATAAAGCCGCCCTCCGCTATCGCTAAAGGGCGGGGTTTCAGACCCAGTTTTTCGATGAGAACATTCAACTTTTTAAGTTTCCCGCAAGTCCACAGACAGGCCCTAGTGAAAGCTGTCCTCGTGGCGATCGCTACCGTTTCCCTACTCCTAACCAGCGATGTCATTAACCCCCAATCTGCCCAAGCATATCCTTTTTGGGCGCAACAAACCGCCCCGGAAACCCCCAGAGAAGCAACCGGTCGGATTGTCTGCGCGAACTGCCATTTAGCCCAAAAACCCGCCGAAATTGAAATCCCCCACTCGGTATTACCCGATAGCGTCTTTGAAGCAGTAGTAAAAATCCCCTACGATCCCGCCAGTCAACAGGTGTTAGGAGACGGATCCAAGGGAGGTTTAAACGTCGGTGCAGTCTTAATGCTACCGGATGGTTTTAAAATCGCGCCCCCCGATCGCATTCCCGAAGAAATGCAGGAAAAACTCGGTGGAGTCTATTTCCAATCCTACAAAGAAGGTCAAGATAACGTGGTTATCGTCGGCCCCTTACCCGGGGATCAATACAAAGAAATCGTTTTCCCCGTCCTGGCCCCCGATCCTAGCCAAAATAAGGGTATTCACTTCGGCAAATATGCTGTGCATTTAGGGGCCAATCGCGGTCGCGGCCAAGTGTACCCCACCGGTGAACCTAGCAATAATAACGCCTTCAAAGCGGGTGCTGCCGGTACAATTAGCCAGATCAGCAAAACCGAAGCCGGTGGTTATGAAGTGACCATCGCTTCCCAAGCTGGCCCCGTGGTGGAAAATATTCCCCCAGGACCTGAGTTAATCGTCTCGGAAGGTCAAGCGATCGAAGTGGGACAATTTTTAACCAGTAACCCCAATGTCGGCGGTTTTGGTCAAAAAGAGACGGAAGTTGTCCTACAAAATCCCGGCCGGATCAAAGGATTAGTCTTATTCCTCGGTGGCATTATGCTATGTCAAATCCTCTTAGTTATTAAGAAAAAACAAGTGGAAACAGTACAAGCGGCCGAAATGAATTTCTAATCGCAATATTTCGGTTATTTTTGCTAGAAAGCGGGTTATTTGCCCGCTTTTTAGCTTTGGGTCAGGAAAACCCTCGCTGCCGTCTGATACAATCGGTTCAGCTTAACCGATAAGTGTCAATTTTTATGAATCAGTCGCTTGTTCCAGTCATTCTCGCCGGGGGTAAAGGGGAACGTTTTTGGCCCCTCAGTCGTCTAGCGCGTCCGAAACAGTTTCTCTGTCTTGATGGTAGTGGTCGCAGTCTTTTACAAGCAACGGCCGATCGTCTATTATCTTTAGGGGCAGGTTGGGAAAATCTCTGGGTAATTACCGCTAGTGCGATCGCTGATGGAGTCCGGGAACAACTGCCCGATTTACCGGAGAGTAACCTATTAGTGGAACCGGTGGGCAAGGATACCGCCCCGGCTGTGACTTGGGCTACTTTAGAAGTGATAAAACGTTATGGTAAAGAAGTGGCGATCGGTTTTTTTCCTGCCGATCATTATATTGGTGATCAAGAGGCTTATATTAACACTTTAAAAGCGGCCGTAGAAGTGGCCGTCAGCCAAAAAGCGATCGTTACTTTAGGGATTAAACCCGATTATCCCTCCACTGGTTACGGTTATATCGAACAGGGAGAAAATCAGGGCGAATTTAATGATTTACCCGTCTATAAAGTGAGTCGTTTTACAGAAAAACCCGATCGCACCACGGCCGAAAAATTCCTAGAAACGGGACTTTTTAGCTGGAATAGCGGAATGTTTATCTTTCAGGGACAAGTGGTTTTAGAGGAGCTAAAAACCCATGCTAATAATATTTTACAACCTCTGAGCGATCGGGGCATCGCTGCCTATGAGGATTTAGAGAAAAAAAGTATTGATTATGCTTTGATGGAAAAAACCCAACTCGCTTACGTTTTACCCGCTAATTTCGGTTGGGATGATCTGGGAGATTGGAATTCTCTGGAAAGATTACTAGAAGCAAAGGGCAAAAATATTGAACTGGCCAATCATGTCGGTTTGGACACGGAAGGGGCTATTATCTATGCTAGTGATGAGGAGGAAGCGATCGTTACTATTGGTTTAAAAGATCTGGTAATTGTTCGCGACGGGAAAGCGACTCTCGTTGTCCACAAAGATCGTACCCAAGATATTAAACAGGTTCTCAAACAATTACAAACCGATCCCAAATTAGAGAAATTGTTATAGGATCGATAAGGGGTGCATCTCATTTTTGTAAATCTACTAAGGCGTTGGGTTTCATGCTTCAACCCAACCTACGTTCTAACTTACTGATAACTGATAACTGATAACTGATAATACCGTGTTCTCACTCCCCCAAACCAGTCAAAGACAAAAAGAAATCCTTGAGATAGTTCTCGGCAACGGTTGGGACTATATGCGCGGGGTTTTAACCCTAGGAAAAACAGAAAATCCCCAGATTCCTACCCCAGAAGTTCTCAAAAAAATCCTCGTGGAATTGGGTCCTTTTTATGTCAAATTGGGACAGTTACTTAGTACCCGTCCCGATCTGCTACCTGCTAATTATATCGAGGCTTTAACTGCCCTACAAGCGCAAGTTCCTCCCGTTGCTTGGACAGATATAGAAATAGTTATCACTGAACAGTTAGCCAAACCGATCGAACAGGTATTTAAGTATATTAATACCCAACCGATCGCCGCAGGATCGATCGGGCAAATTCATCGGGCAACTTTATTATCCGGGGAGGAAGTAGCGATTAAAGTCTTACGTCCGGGGATCGAAAAAATTGTCGCCCAAGATAGTGCCTTAATTAAGGGAATTGCTGATTTAGTTGCCCTAACAGAATTTGGTCAAAGTTATGACGTTGTTAACTTAGCAGAGGAGTTTATTAAAGCAGTCAATGCGGAATTAGATTTCACCCAAGAAGGTCATTATACTGACCAATTACGCTATAATTTAACCCAGAGTCGTTGGTCAGAACCCAAACAGTTAGTTATTCCTAAAATTTATTGGCACTTAACTAATTCCAAGATATTAGTGTTAGAATGGTTAGAGGGAAAACAAATTTTAGAGGCCGATGTTTCTAGACCAGCAACTGAGCAAGCAATTTCCCAAAGAAAAAGCGAAATAACTAGGATTTTGTTTCGGTCATTTTTTCAACAAATTTATATTGATGGCTTCTTTCATGCCGATCCTCACCCGGGTAATATTTTCTATCTTGATGATGGTAGAGTAGCTTTAATTGACTGTGGTATGGTGGGCAGATTAGACCCGCAAACTCAACAAATTTTAACAGAATTGTTATTAGCAATTGTTGACTTAGATGCGAAAAGATGCAGTCAACTAACTATTAAACTGTCCGAGTCAGTCGTTCCGATTACTTTAGTACAATTAGAGGTGGATTATGAGCGGATGCTGCGAAAATATTATAACCTCAATTTAAATCAAATTAACTTTAGTGAGGTAGTTTATGAACTTTTGCAAGTTGCCCGTCGCAATAGAATTAAACTTCCGGGTAATTTAGGTTTATTCGCCAAAAGTCTCGCTAATCTAGAAGGAACTGCCCGAAAATTTAATCCTGATATTAATATCCTAGAAGAAGTCAAACCGCTATTAACTAATATTCTTGAACAACAGTTAATCGGTAGCACTCCCCTACAAACTGCCCTAAGAACAGTTTTAGACTTGAAATCTTTTTCCCTGAAATCTCCCCGTCAAATCGAAGTTTTACTAGATGGTTTAACCTCGGAAACTTTAAATGTTAATCTGAAAATTCGGGAATTAGATAATCTCCGTCGCAGTTTAGATAATTCCGCCAATCGACTAGCTTTTAGTGTGATTATTGGTTCCTTAATTATCGGGGCTGCTATTGTTACGGCCAGCGCCCAATCTCGGCAATTAACTATTATCAGTACCGTATTATTTGCTACAGCTAGTTTTATCGGTTTATGGTTAGTTGTCGGTATCCTGCGCTCAGGAAGATTGCGCTAGAAATTATCGCCATTAAATTAGGATTTGTTGTTGTAAAAATTTCGCCCACCCACTAGCCAATTCAACCTCAGTAAAGGGAATTTTTTCAGGCGATCGCTCTTTAAAAATAAATTCTAGGCAAGGGGAACCTTGGGGGGGAAGAGCATCTAAATCCACCACTTGATTATTAACTAACAGACGGATTTCTTTGACCTCCTCTAGGGAAAAAGTTTGTAAATTAATCACTCCCTTACGAGTTGGTTTTCCCCAAGTGATAATTTTATCTTTTTGACCTAAGACAGAATATATATCATACTTAGCTCGCTCGAAGTTTTCCGCCCATGATCGATAGATTTCCACTTTTTGGTATTCATTCCAACCACTCCAAGCCAACCAAATAAATAGAATTAATAAAGGTGTCCACAATAACCCGCGTTCCATAAACTATCGCCCCAAAATTCTGGTCAATTAATCGTATTTTATGCTAAGTGGGTGGGTGGAATTAAATATAAGATGAACGTAGGTTGGGTTGAAGCATGAAACCCAACGCCCGCATGGGTTACGCTACCGCTAACCCATCCTACAAATAATTGTGCCTCCCTACTTAATTGGCAGCAAGGGATTATACCTGAACTTCCCCCATACATATATACCATAATAGCCGAAAACCCTTATCCATCAATGGATATAGCCCTTAACTTTTCTTAATGTACCCATGTAATTTGTAACATTTCTTAATGGACAAGAATTCTCTCCATTTGCTAGAATG
>NZ_JAPZSR010000326.1:0-1037 GCF_027531875.1 Microcystis sp. LE19-84.1B
GCCAAGCTTTTCTGGTCGGAACCCCCTAAGCCGAGTTTTCAAGGTGCTGCGCCGTCCACTTGGTTTTCGAGACTGGCCTTTTAATTCTAACGTAAAGCCAACCTAGAACGGCGGGGTTTCAGACCCAAAATTTCCGATGAGTTTATTGTCGGCAAATCGATCGCTTCGACCAACTAACTGAACATAAGCCCACCTTATCATTCCGACAAGAAATACTTTTGTCAAACCCCTTTACAAACCGTTACAAACTCTCTAAGATAGAGACATCATCAATCAATCGTACCTCGATAACTTAATAGGAATCATAAACCAATGACCACCACCCTACAACAGCGCGAGAGCGCTTCCCTGTGGGAGCAGTTCTGCCAGTGGATTACCAGCACCAACAACCGTCTTTATGTCGGTTGGTTCGGTGTCATCATGATCCCCACCCTGCTCACCGCCACCACCTGCTTCATCATCGCCTTTATCGCCGCTCCTCCCGTAGATATCGACGGTATTCGCGAGCCTGTAGCTGGTTCCCTACTCTACGGAAACAACATCATCTCTGGTGCGGTTGTTCCCTCTTCTAACGCGATTGGACTCCACTTCTACCCCATCTGGGAAGCAGCTTCCTTAGATGAGTGGTTATACAACGGTGGTCCTTACCAGTTAGTCATTTTCCACTTCTTACTAGGTGTCTTCTGCTACCTCGGTCGTCAGTGGGAACTGTCTTTCCGTTTAGGAATGCGTCCTTGGATTTGTGTTGCTTACTCTGCACCTGTATCCGCCGCAACTGCTGTATTCTTAATCTACCCCATCGGACAAGGTTCCTTCTCTGATGGTATGCCTTTAGGAATCTCTGGAACCTTTAACTTTATGTTCGTGTTCCAAGCAGAACATAACATCCTGATGCACCCCTTCCATATGTTAGGTGTAGCTGGTGTGTTCGGCGGTTCCTTGTTCAGTGCAATGCACGGTTCCCTAGTAACTTCTTCCTTAGTGCGTGAAACCACTGAAATCGAATCTCAGAACTACGGTTACAAATTCGGTCAAGA
>NZ_JAPZSR010000386.1:0-2322 GCF_027531875.1 Microcystis sp. LE19-84.1B
CTGTTTCAATGTCAATGATGACCATCTTGCCAATGTTTTCTTCAACTTCCACCTCTTGGCGGATTCTGCTTTCGTACAGTTTCTCTGCACGTTGAGCAACTTCTTCACGGCTTAAAAGGATTGCTTGCATATACTAACTCCTGATTACGATTTGACTTCTGGAGACCTCTCTATAATATCTCACAGGTCTGTAGGATGAGCTAATGCCCATCCTACTAAGTCTCTACAAGATCAGCGATCTGCTACGCAGTGCCTTCGGTATCGCATTTAGACTTACAGCTTCAATCAATGTGCATGGTGCGTTCCCCAAAAATCGATCGCTGGAGCAGTAGGAGTCATATTAGGGAACGCACCCTACAAGATCGGCGTGCTGCTACGCAGTGCCTTCGGCATCGCACTGGCTACGAAGTAAAAACAGTTCGGCAAATGACAAGTTCAGCGGATTGGTTGGCAATAGTTTATTTCTGGATCGGACAAATCTCAAAAGCTAATTCGTTTCGATAAAAGCACACATTAAATTCTGCAAAAAAGTTCATGTGACCTAAAATTACTGGTACATCTGTTGATTGAGTCCACGCAAAGGCAAGTAAAACAGGAGCAAAATGTGCAACTGTCCCAGTCAAAACCAGCCCTCGTGACTCACTATGGACAAGGTTTCCACTTAAGGGAATTTGAACAGTTTGATTTTCCCAGACCGCCCCTAACTGTAATCCGATTTCGTAGGGTAAGACATTAACACTAGCACCCGTATCCAATAAAGCCATAACCTCTATTGACTGTTTTCCATCAGTTAAGGTTAGCGGCAAGTATGGCAAGATGCTAGACCGACCAGAACTGTCAGTCCGTTCTGTAAAAGAAAAGCGATGACCGTCAAGCATTTGATACTCCCTTTGCCGACACCAAAAGCTCAGACAAAGCGTGAACAGCTTGATGATCTGCTTGAGGCGACCAGACAACCGCATTAGTAACCGCTAGTTGCTTGATCAGCATATTTTCATTATGCTCATTACTTGCAGTGTCTAGGCTACATCCTTCCTCTTTGGCTACTGCAAGCAAAAGATAGTGAATAAGCCTGAGCTTGTCTTGATGCGTTAGTTGACTGACAGTTGGCAGGAGTTCGATAAGGGACATATTAAACATCTGGTGTTGCTATCTAATTTGGATCATAGCATCTTCCTAAATCTACCTCTCCCACCAAGGAATACAGCTGCAATCAATGTGCATGGTGCGTTCCCCAAAAATCGATCGGTGGAGCAGTAGGAGTCACCTTAGGGAACGCACCCTACAGCTAATAACTTTCAGTGCGTGAAGACGATCTAACTCTCGGTCGGGTGCAGTGATTTGTTATACTGTCGCTTGATCGGGAGCTTAATAACTTTACGTCCACTGGCAATTTGCTTTTCTCTAAGATCGTCAAATATTGCCTTGAGATCATAATTAAAAGATTTTGCGTATTCTTCTCTATATTTATGAATTTCTTCGACAATTTCATCTTTATACATAGTTATTCTCCTCGAAGCTTAAATCCGATGAACTCGTAAGGGGTACAAACAAATGGTAGCCTGTATCCAAGCTCAAGACTAATTTGGGATAGCTTTCTTTGGATTTGGGCGTTTGCCATGTGCTTACAATTCCATGTTAGTAGATAGTCTAAGCCATAAACGGTTGCTAGTGCCATGTGTAAGGCATCATTAGACGCTTTGGGGGGTAGGTTGCTTTGTTGTAGAAATTCTTGTGCTAGAGCGATCGCTTCTTCGGTTAGATCGAGAAAAATCAAGGACTGTAACAAGTTCTGTCTTTGAGTAGCAATTGTTGAATCTCCTCTCGATGCTTCATCTTCAACAATTTCCGAAACATACAGAACCAATGAACTACTATACTCATCCCACCAGTCTTGTGTAATCTTAATGTTGGCGGCAAGAATCAGGTTTTCTGTTGGTCTTGCGGTTAGATGACCCAAAATACTGGTTTCAATATAGACGGTTTCGCTCACGGCAATAAGAGAAAATCTATCCCACGTCTATCCTACTGCATTTAATCTTGGTTTTGAGGGAGTTGGGTTTCCTACCTACAAGATCAGCGATCTGCTACGCAGTTCCTTCGGCATCGCACTTTAATCCACAGCTGCAATCAATGTGCATGGTGCGTTCCCCAAAAATCGATCGGTGGACCAGTAGGAGTCACATTAGGGAACGCACCCTACAAGATCGGCGTGCTGCTACGCAGTGCCTTCGGCATCGCACTTGCGGCATAACGGTCTAGTTAGGCTTTTCGCTAAGGGTAGGGTAATACATTTAAATTTTGAATAAATCGGTAGTCTCG
>NZ_JAPZSR010000384.1:0-1352 GCF_027531875.1 Microcystis sp. LE19-84.1B
GTCAGTCTGTAGAGCGACCATAAGACCAGAACAGAGTAAATCTGTTAAGGCAGGTGCGGAACCCCGCAAGGGAAAGAAGCAGAAACCCAAATCGTGAGGTTTGGGAATCACCGTCCGTTTACGGCGGTGAGGATGTCAAAACTACCCTTGACTGTGGAAAGTATCAAGAATACCTACGCGGCTGGACGAGGAAAAAGAAAGAGTCGAGACGGAGCAAAAAGTAAGCGTGGAGGGATTCCAGGTCGTGTGGATATTCTCCTCTCCGATCTCCCCCGCAACGCGCACGAAGTGGTCTCCCCACACCCTTCTCCCTTTTCCCCCAATACTATCGGGACGGGGAAGAATTGATCGGGGGTAAAGAAGGAGAAATTTCGCTACCTCGATCGAATATTTCCAGATTCCATTGACCGAAACGATTACTTTCAAAAGCAATAAAACGACCGTTCCCACTAATCGTCGGACGACGCACTTCTCCTAAAATATTTTCGGTGAGATTTTTTGCTTGCAGAGTTTGTCGATCATAAATATATATATCGGGTTTACCGGACTGTTCCGACACATAAACAATATAACGACCATCGGCACTAATATCCGGTTGATCTTGATAGGTTTTTGCTTGATTTAACCCGGGTAGGGGAACTAAACGATTAGCCACTCGATCGAATAAATAAACCGTTCGTTGACCCCTGCGATCGGAGGCAAAAACCAGATAACGACCATCGTAGTTAAAACGGGGATTATCTTCCGAGGAAGGGGTATTTAAAGTATTTCCTAAAAGCTGTTGGGGAGGGGTGACAAAACCCGCATCACTACATCCCCCCAGACTGATGATATTAACCGCAAGCAAAAGTCGCAGAAGTTTAGGAAACCTGATCATCGGTCGGCACCGGGGAAGGAAGGATACAACAATTAATATCATCAAGACAAACTTTACCCCAATGCAATGCCCAACGCACCAATTCCACCCGATTATCGGTTTTTGTTTTTGTCAAGATATTACTAATATGATTATCAACGGTACGCTTACTAATCTCTAGCTTTTCCGAGATTTCTTGATTGGTTAAACCATTAGCCACTAAATCGAGTATTTCTAGCTCTCGATCGGATAATGAAGCGGCTGTTTGAAACTTCCCAGCAGACATGAGTATAATTCCTCTCGTATATGTACTTATCATTCTAGAAGAATTTTTTCCCCAGGAATCGATAATCAGTATTAGGGGTCGAGAAGGTCGTCACCGACCTCCCCTCCCATTCAGAACCGTGCATGAGACTTTCACCTCACACGGCTCCTAGTTTGACTGTTCCCTTGTTAGGGATACAACTTGACTTCTTTTGGTTGCCATCTTGGCTTC
>NZ_JAPZSR010000473.1:0-3243 GCF_027531875.1 Microcystis sp. LE19-84.1B
TTTTGAGAGAATCGTCGTTCAAAACCTTGCGTCTTCATCGGCCCGCGTCCTGTAGGGGCGAAGCATTCGGGCAATAACCTATCGGTGAAACCGTAGATTTTCTATCCGAATGCTTCGCCCGTACTTTTTCAGCAGACCCTATTTAGGGTTGGCTGAAAAACTTTTTCGGCTCTTCTCGACTTTGTGTGATAATTTTTGCTTATGGAGTCGTGAAATGCTTATTGGGCAAGACTTTTAGGGCTATTTTGCCGATATTCTATCAGTATAGACCTCGTTTCCACACAGAAACCAGAAGAGCCCTTTTTCAGCCAACCCTAGATAGAGATTTTTCCTAGTAATTACCATCCTGATGATAACTACCTGAGATCGATCGAAATGGGATTTAATAAAAATAAGGCCGCATGACTAGCCATTTCTGCTGATAAATAAATCTTTTTATATTTAATAATCCCCGTTTCTAGAAAAGAATCCCTTAACATGGCTTTTGTCCCACTATTAAAATCCGCTTCGTAAAAAACTTCTTTAATTCCCGAAGAAATAATTAGTTTTAAACAGGAAATACAGGGTTCTAAAGTAACGTAAATACTAGCTCCTTGGGTAGAAATACCGTGTTTGGCCGCTTGAGCGATCGCATTAGCTTCGGCATGAATTGCTCTAGAGGGAATTTCTCCGGATTCTCGACAGGTTCCCAAACCGGGATAACAAAAACCCTGGGCAGTACAATGAACCGTTCCCGATGGCGAACCATTGTAACCCGTGGCTAAAACCTGCCGATCTTTGACAATTACCGCACCGACGGGAAAAGCTAAACAGGTGGATCTGGTGGCGGCTAATTTAGCGATCATTAAAAAATATTCGTCCCAAGTCGGTCTTTTTTCTTCAGAGTTGATCACGGTTTCATACCAAGCTAGAAAAAGCAAAAAAGAGGGGGTTCTCTCTGATAGCTTATCATTAGTTGACCTCTAAACCAATTAAAGCACCATCCTGACCACCGATCGCGTAGCCAATAGCCACAAGTAAACCAGCTAGTAAACCCAATAAAGCAACAGTTTTAAGCTGATTCATCTTTATTTATCTTAGGAAGTGGGAGATATAGGAGATGTGGGGGGACATTTCAGTTATCAGCGCCCTTCAGGATCTGATAACTGATAACTGATTAATGCCTAGCATAAAAACCAAAAAAAGCTCTGAATTTAATAATAATTTAAAGAATTTGACTGCTTGAGAATAATCAGATTTTGGCTGATAGCTAAACCCTGACGGCTGGCCAAATAACAGAAATTCTTAAGAAGCTAAAGGGTTTAAATCCCCAGAGAGAGCATTGTAGAATAAAGCGGTTAGTTATCTACTAGAAGAGAGGACTTTTCCGTCCTAGCGACGCAATTCTCTGGAAATCTCTAACCCAAATTGCCAAGGAGACTGAGTTTTAATGTCTGTTAATTTTTTGGGGGTTGGTTTGTTTCACCCTCTCCTTACCCCTTATCTCGCCCTCCATATTCCCGACGGCTTTTTGAGTCCACCAGTGAGTCTATTTACTTGGATAATTGCCGTTGTCCTGATTGGCTTTTCTCTCAAAAAAGTGCGCGGCCACTACGCTGAACGGGCTGTACCTTTGATGGGAGTTTGTGCTGCCTTTATTTTTGCCGCCCAGATGATTAATTTTCCCATTCCGGGGGGAACCTCCGGACATTTGTTAGGGGGGACTCTCGCAGGGGTTCTGCTCGGCCCCTGGGCGGGTTCTCTGGTGATGGCGGTGGTTTTTATCGTGCAAGCTTTATTTTTTCAAGATGGCGGTTTAACGGTTTTAGGGGCGAATATCGTCAATATGGGTTTGATCGGGACGTTTGGCGGTTATTATCTCTATCTGGGGATTAGAAAAGCCCTTGGTTTTAATAGTTGGCGCAGTACGGCGATCGCTGTTGCCGTGGCTGCTTGGACAAGTGTAGTGGTGGCGGCGTTAGCTTGCGCCCTGCAATTGGCTTTATCTGGCACTGTACCGCCTTTAGTCGCCCTTTTTGCCATGTTATCTTGGCATATCCTCATCGGCATCGGGGAAGCGGTGATTACCGTTTTCGCTGTCGGTTATATCTGGCGAACCCGTCCCGATCTCCTCTACGATCCGCCCCATTCCGTTCATACTTCCGTTCCCCCTTCCTACGCTTCTCGTCAATAGACCTCTTGTAAAAATCAAAAATTGTTGTTAGGGTCAGGAGTCAGGAGTTAGTAGTCAGGAGTCAGGAGTTAAGTAGGGAGGCACAATTATTTTTAGGATGGGTTAGCGGTAGCGTAACATGAGCGGGCGTTGGGTTTCATGCTTCAACCCAACCTACGTTCATCTTATATTTAATTCCACCCACCCACTTAGTAGTCAGGAGTCAGGAGTCAGGAGAATGAATAATAATCAATTAAATGGTCTATTTAAGGATTTTATGCAATTTAATCCTTATTTTTACCGTTTTTGAACCCTCAAAAATTAATTATGCAAGAGGTTTAATAAAGATTAGCCCATGAATATTCGCAGAAATAGCCAATTTTTTCTGATTGGCTTGGTATTATCCCTAATTATCGCCGTTTTTCTTTCTCCCTTTGCCAGTCCCGATCCCGACGGACTCGATCGAGTGGCGGAAGATTTACAATTTAGCCAAAAGGAAGACCCTAACGCCCTTGGTAATCAATTACCCTCCGCCCGAATTTTTGATGGTTATGCCCTCAAAGGTGTTCCCCAAGGTATCGCCACTCCCCTCGCCGGTTTTCTGGGAACTCTTGCCACTTTCGGCATCGCTTGGGGTATCGGTAAATTAGTCATTCCAAAATCCCAAAATCAGGAGTAAGTAGATAGGAGTCGGGAAGTGGGGCATTTAGCTGAAATTTCCCTAAACCCCTATATCCCTATATCCCCTTTCTAACTGATAAGTAGGGAGGCACAATTATTGGTAGGATGGGTTAGCGGTAGCGTAAACTATGCGGGCGTTGGGTTTCATGCTTCAAACCAACCAACGTTCATCTTATATTTAATTACACCCACCCACATAAATGACCCCCAGAAAAATGGTAAAAACCCACACCCCACACCCTGCCCCCAAGAAAAAATTTTTCCGCAGACTCCAATTATATCTAGAGGTGGTGTTCAATTCTATTTTTTAAATGGCGATCGGGTAAATAACAGTAATCACAATTAAGATTACAAAAAGAAGTCGGCTGCACGACTACTAAAGTAATTGGACCACAATCAGACCAATCTAT
>NZ_JAPZSR010000187.1:0-5767 GCF_027531875.1 Microcystis sp. LE19-84.1B
CTTTTTTTGTTGCTAAATTGTTACAAAACTAAATAAAAAAAGCCTTGACAATTGAGTTACTTTATGTAAAAGTAAGACCAACCTAATGTTGTTAAGACTTAGGAAAAAAGACAATACAAACAAGAGGTAATTCTCAATGAAGACCAAAAAACTGACACCCCGCAATGCGGCTCCTGTCCAACGGGAAATCAATACCACCTCCTCTGAGGCTGGTACAGGGCTGACACCCCTATGGGAAATCAATCCACCCCTGATAGGAGGATTTCCTTTTGCGGGCGACGATGCGGAATAATCCCTTTGATTCTAACACTCACCTCAAAAAGTGTCAAAAGTCTTTTTCTGCTTGCCAGGGCGCACGGTTTGCCTCAATGAATTGACGTACAACCCTAGTTAATTCAGGGCTTTCGGATACCTGGAACCCGGGGTTTGAACAAGACGAGACTTAGATTTTTTGGGGTTGGTGGTAGAGCCTTTTTCTGATAGATGAACCCCAGCCAACAGCTTACTACCCCAATGGCATCGGGTTGGGGTCTTCTTCTCCTTCGGCTTATATCTTTGGCAAAAACCTTTATATTTCTTGGCACAGTCTTCTAAACTATTCCCTAGTTGTAGGAAAGCAGGATGCCATTGAGTTAAGCCATCATCGGTTAAACGCTCATAACTGCCGTAGTTACTGAAATCGTAGAAAAAACCAGAACGCATTTTGGCGGCTTTCGGGTTGCCGTGAATGTAACGTAAGGTATTTAACGCCCTTTCTCTATCTGAAGGAGGGAAACCATCGCAAAAATACCGCTTTTCCCAAAAGTGTCCTGTGCGATCCCCCCTAGCCCCCCTTGATAAGGGGGGAAGCCGAAGGCGGGGGGATCACATCGCCGTGTACCAGTTGAGGAAGTGCATAATTTTAGGTAAATCTTCAGGTTGGGCAGGTTCAATGAGATAATGCACATGATTAGACATGATACAGAGAGCATAAAGCCTAAACTGGTGTTTGTCTAAAGCCTTCTTGATGGCATAAAGAAACACCTCCCGGCATTCCCGCT
Organism: Microcystis sp. LE19-84.1B; assembly: GCF_027531875.1. NCBI lineage: Bacteria > Bacillati > Cyanobacteriota > Cyanophyceae > Chroococcales > Microcystaceae > Microcystis > Microcystis sp. LE19-84.1B. Next base: position 1,041 of record NZ_JAPZSR010000187.1, read on the forward strand.
TGGATAATTTGAATTCTCGGTTATTGCATCGTGTGGTGACGTGGTAGGAATAACCAGCTTGTAAATTTCGAGGTTTTCTAGGCATATTTAAATTCTCTAAAACGGAGTAAGTTTTATGTTAACCACAAAACCCCGCTTTCAAACCTTTGCTGAATATCTACAGTATGAGGATAATTCAGAGGAACACTATGAATTATTTAACGGAGAATTGGTAGAAATGCCACCAGAATCAGGACTTAACTTTCAAATTGCCAATCGTCTTTTTCTAGTCTTTGCTTTAATGCTAGGAACTGATAGAGTGAGAGGACATGGTTTAGAATTAGAAGTGAAAGGCGAACCGAAAAACCGTTACCCTGACTTAACCATTATTCGAGAAGAACATATTCAATTACTCTCCCAGAGAAATACAATTCTTCTTGCCATGGCACCCCCCTTATTAGTCATTGAAGTCGTTAGCCCCGGAGAAATCCAAAGAGAGAGAGATTACATCGCCAAAAGAAGCCAATATCAAGATTGTGGGATTCCCGAATACTGGATAGTTGATCCTCAAACTCAAACCATTTTAGTCTTAGAATTAAGAGGAGATACTTATGCAGAAATTGGTAATTTTAGCAATGATGACTTAGTAAAATCCTCTATATTTAGTCAACTTAATTTAAAAGTTTCTCAAGTATTTAATTAGGCAAATTAACCCCCATGATTACCGTCGAACCCATTACTTTAAACTTAAAATCCGTCAATTTAAGCGATGAGCAATTCTATCAACTTTGCCATAATAACGACGATTGGCGAATTGAACAAACTGCCGCAGGAGAATTAATTATTATGCCCCCGATTGGTGCTATTAGTGGGAATCGAGAATCAGATTTAAACGGCTTTGTTTGGTTATGGAATCGTCAAACAAAACTCGGAAAAGTCTTTAGTTCTTCCACTATCTTTACCTTACCCAAGGGTGGTAAACGTTCCCCTGATGTCGCTTGGATTGCTAATGAACGCTGGGACGCTTTACCCCGAGAAGAACAAGAAAAATTTGCCACAATTTGTCCTGATTTTGTGATAGAATTAAGGTCGCGCACTGATTCTTTAACTCAACTCCAAGAAAAAATGCAGGAATATCTTGATAGTGGCTTAAGATTGGGTTGGTTAATTGATCCCATTAGTCAACAGGTAGCCATCTATCGCCAAAATCAGGAAGTAGAAATCGTCTCATTACCAACCACCTTATCTGGGGAGGACGTTTTACCCGGATTTACTTTAGAATTACCCCTTTTTTAACGACAGGAAATACAGAGATGATAGCAACTGCAACAATTTCTCCTCAATTAACCATCCCACACCTAGAAAATGGGGACAAGCTTACTCGTCGTGAATTTGAGCGTAGATATAATGCTATGCCAAATCTAAAAAAAGCAGAACTCATTGAAGGAATTGTTTATATTATGGCTTCTCCCCTAAGAATTACGAACCATGGCAACCCTCATGCGCGTATTATTACTTGGTTAGGTAACTATTGGTCAAATACACCCGGAACAGAATTGGGCGATAATTGTACGGTACGTCTTGATGCGGACAATGAACCTCAACCCGATGCACTATTAAGAATTAGAAATGGTGGACAATCAACGATTAGTGAGGATGGTTATGTCGAAGGTGCGCCAGAGTTAATCGTCGAAATTGCCGCGAGTACCGTCTCCCTTGACTTACATCAAAAACTCAATGTTTATCGCCGTAACCAAGTGCAAGAATATTTAGTCTGGCGAGTCGAAGATAGAGAATTTGACTGGTTTAGATTAACCAATGAAGAATATATTAAACTTGAACCGAACTCAGAAGGGATAATTTGTTCCCAGATATTCCCTGGATTATGGTTAGATAAAGATGCTTTATTAGCCGGTGATTTAGCCAAGGTTTTAGAAGTTTTGCAATTAGGAATAGCAAGGAGATAATTAATCATGAAATATAGCATTTTAATTCAATGGTCTGAAGAAGATAATGCCTATATTGCCAGTTTACCCGAATGGGAAAAATACGCTCGAACTCACGGCAGCACCTATCAAGAAGCCCTTGATAATGCCCAAGAAGTTTTAGAAGATTTGGTAGATATATATACCCAAGAAAATAAACCTTTGCCCTCGCCAAAACTATTACAATTAGCTGAGAAAATTACTAATGACTAACCTCCCAACTATTCTAGGACTAAAAGTAGGTTTTTCTTCCGGAGAAAATGATTTCAACAAAGACTTAACACAAATTCACTTAAAAACTATTGATTCGGCAGAAAAGAGGTAGTATGATCGAGAATAAATAGCAATCAGGTCAGATTTACCATGATGAAAACTAAAAGAGAATCAAAAAACCATGAATTAGAACCCCTACAAAGTTTAGAATTACCCATTTTTTGACGACAGGAAATACCAAGATTACAGCTACCGTTAAACCTATTACAACAATCAAGAGAGGATAAATTATGATGACATTAGAACAAGCTCTTATGACAGTTAATGAACTACCTATTGAACAGAGAGAAATGTTAATAGAAATTGTCAAAAATCAAATGATAGAATCCTATCGAGACGAAATAGCCCGAAATGCTAAAGAAGCGAGGGAAGCTTTTCAAAGAGGAGAATTAAAACCGCAACCTTTAGAAGATATTATTGATGAATTAAAAACCCTATTAACAGAAGATGAATGAAAGAGATTATTGCAACACAGAAGTTTAAACGGTCATTTCGTAAATTGGTCAAGCGTAATGCTCAACTTGAACAAAAAATCATTGAAACATTAAAGCTAATGCAAGAAGATATTTTTACCCCTCAGTTAGCCACCCATTCATTACAAGGAAAATTATTAGGACTAAAAGCTTGTTCTTGTGGTTATGATTGTAGAATTGTATTTTCTTTAGAAAGACCAGAAACTAATGATAAGGAGCAAAAAGAAGTAATCATTCTAATTGATATTGGTACTCATGATCGGGTTTATTAAACTTAATTTTTAACCTCATTTTCACCTAACTTACTCTGATTCACTAATCATTAATAAAATGACTCAAATTCTCTCGATTCCAGGACTAAAAGAACTACAAAAACAAACCAAAGGCGCATCAGAAATAACCGTCGCCATTCTCGATGGTGTAGTTGATACCGACCATCCCTGCTTTAATGGGGCAGACCTAACCCGTTTATCCACCCTCGTCCAGCATCAAGCCAACGCGGGGCAAATGTCCACTCATGGGACACATATCGCCAGCCTCATATTTGGACAACCTAAAACAGAAATAGAAGGAATTGCCCCTAATTGTCGAGGTTTACTTGTTCCCGTCTTTGGGGATGATAATAGAAAACTCTCCCAACTCGATTTAGCGAGGGCGATTGAACAAGCCGCCGAAAACGGAGCAAAAGTGATTAATATTAGCGGCGGGGCCCTCACTGATATGGGAGAAGCCGAAGATTGGCTAATTCGCGCCGTCGAGATGTGTAACGAGAGAAATATTCTTATCGTTGCCGCTGCTGGCAATGATGGCTGTGAATGCCTGCAAGTCCCGGCAGCCCTTCCCGCCGTCCTAGCGGTGGGTGCTGTTGATGCTAGAGGGCATCCCCTCGACTTTAGTAATTGGGGGGAAACCTACCAAAGTCAAGGCATCCTTGCCCCTGGAGAAAACATCTTAGGGGCAAAACCGGGCGGCGGGACTGTGCAACTGAGTGGGACCAGCTTCGCCGCGCCCATTGTGGCCGGAGTAGCCGCCTTATTACTCAGCTTGCAGGTGCAGCGAGGAGAAACCCCCAATCCTCACGCTGTCCGGGAGGCAATACTAAAAAGCGCCCTCCCCTGCCAATATGCCGACAGCGAAAATGAACCAAAATGTTTAGCCGGAGTGTTGAACATTTCTGGGGCAATTCAACAACTAACAGGAGAAACCATGTCCGAATCTGTGGAAACCCAAGCAACAGTAGAAGCATCGGGCTGTGGCTGCGGTGGTACGCCGGAAACCCCTGAGGCCGAACGCCAAAATCTCGAACTGAGTGCCGCAACCAGCGCACCGGTAATTCCCGTCGCCCAAATTCCCAACCCTGTCATCACCTCTCAAGGAGTATCCATGCCCGAAACTACTAATAAACCTGTTACCCCTAGCCAAGCTGCTGAACCTGCTGGCGGAGTCGTCTATGCCATTGGCACTTTGGGCTATGACTTCGGCACCGAAGCCCGTCGGGACACATTTAAACAACTGATGCCCACCGCCGTAATTGGTGGTATTGAAGTTCCCTCTAATCCCTACGATGCCCGTCAGATGGTGGATTACCTAGCTGACAACCTTTCGGAGGCTAAATCCTTAATCTGGACCCTGAATCTGGAACTTACGCCAATTTACGCCATTGAACCTCTTGGCTCTTTTTCCCGAGAAGTTTATGCGGCTTTACAGGAACTTCTTTCAGGACAAGTGCAAGCAGAAGACAGCGCCGAGTATATTCAGCGTGTCAGTATTCCGGGACGGATTACTGGGCGGACAGTACGCTTGTTCTCAGGACAAGTTGTTCCCGTCATTGAACCGGATAGTCCCCGGGGAATTTATGGTTGGCACGTTAATACTTTATACTTTAGACGTTCATAATCTGAGATTTATTAAACTTCTGAAATCGTAGAGTCAGCAAAGAATCCAGTTCTTTTTTATGTTTCAGATGGGCATCATTCAGACATTCATAAATAGCTGAAGAAAAGTCAGAAAAGTTCTC
>NZ_JAPZSR010000251.1:0-8256 GCF_027531875.1 Microcystis sp. LE19-84.1B
TAATTAGAGGGAGATCATCTATTCGTTCTGACTGTGTTTGTGACGTAATTGCTCGACTCCTTGTTGGCCAACACTTGACTACACAAGGATTTTAACCTTTTTTGCCCACCTTACCCCTTCAATTTAAGCGAACGGTGAGTAGAACGCCTACCTAATCGCTGGATTGACGCAGAAAAACGCTACGAAGTTGTTCCAGGAAAGGTGACGGGGAATGAAGTCTTGCAAGCCTTAAAGCAAATCTTATCGGGAGAGCAGACCAAAAATCAAGAAGTCTTGATCTACTTTTCAGGACACGGGTTTCGCCTGATCAATCGCATCGGTGACGGGGAAGCCTATCTCGCCACCTCCGATAGCCAACCCGAAGGCAAAAATGCCATTTCTTTAGACCGAGAACTCAATCCTTTATTACGGCGTTCTAGTTTGAGTAATCTGGTAGTAATGCTAGACTGTTGCCATGCGGGGGCGTTATTGCCCGAAAATCGGGAATTAAATCGCACTTTGCTAGAACCTAGCCTCTCAGCATTTAATGAGAAGCAAGATTACTTCCTAATCACCGCCTGTCGGTCAGAACAGGTGGCTTGGGAAGATGAGGAATACAGTTTGTTCACCGCCGCTTTACTGAAGGGATTGTCCCAAAAAGAGGCGGACCCAAAAACGGGAGAAATTAGTGCCGATCGCCTGTTTGATTTCGTTTCGCGGGAATTGCGCGGGAAGGGTCAAGAACCGATTCGCATGGGAGTTGGGCGATCGCTAATTCTGGTCAAATATGGGGCGCAACCTCAAGTTAAAGAAGTGGAACCGTTACTAGATGAGAATGGAAAATTGCGCTGTCCCTATCAAGGATTGCTGGCGTTTACTAAGAAAGAACGGGATTTCTTCTTCGGACGCAAGCGAGTAGTGGAAGACATCAAATCTAAGCTAGATCGGCTAAATTTTGTCCCTCTGATTGGTGCTTCTGGAAGTGGTAAATCTTCGGTAGTTCTGGCGGGATTGATACCCTGGTTGGAAGAATTAGGATGGCAAATTCTCGAACCCATCAAACCTGGATTCAAGCCGTTGACAATGTTGGAAAGCCTGCTGTTACCCTATTTTCGAGATGATCAACAATTGCTGGATCAATGTATCAATAATCAAGACGGCGAAGGCTTAAAACCGCTATTAAAACTTTTTCCCCGCGAACATAAATTTTTGCTGGTGGTGGATCAGTTTGAGGAATTATTCACTTTTGCTCTAGCAGAACAGCGCGATCGCTTTATTGAATTGATTACCCAAGTTGCCACAATTCCAGACTCTCCTTTGGCAGTTATTGCTACCATGAGGGCGGATTTTATTGAACCTTGTTTGCGTTATGATGGGCTGCGACAAATAATTCAAAATAACGCCGAATATCTGCCTAATTTAGGGGGAGTAGATTTGCTAGAAGCTATCACGGAACCAGCCAAATTACAAGGCTATGAAGTTACGAAAGAATTGCTCAATAAAATCCTTGAAGATATTAAAGAAGAACCAGGATTTTTACCCTTATTAGAGTTTGCTTTAACCCAGCTTTGGCAGAAACGAGATGAGGCAAAACATCGGCTGACTTTAGATACTTATGAGGCGATAGGTGGGATAGTAGGAGCGTTAAATTGTCAAGCTGATAAAGTTTATCAATATAAAGATTATGAAAAAGACTTACCGCAGCAGGAGCGAACGGAAGTCGAGAAAGCTTTAATCAAGCGAATCTTCTTGAATCTTCTGCAAATAGGAGACGGGGAAAAAGATACCAGATTGCGTCAATCAAAAGCCTTTATCTTGTCTCTAGCTGGAGATAATCAAGAAGGACAAAAAATCTTAACAGAACTAATTGAAGGTAAACAAGGATTAGTGAAAGGTCGCCTTTTAGTGACGGGAAAAACTGAACGAGAAGAAGAAGCTTGGGTAGATTTGGCACATGAAGCTTTAATTGAAAAATGGGACGAACTGAATCAGTGGCGAACCGAAAATCGACAGGGAAGAGAATTAGCCAAACAGGTTGATAAAGATGCCCAAAACTGGCAAAAAAGTAACAAATCTCAGGATTATTTGTGGTCAGGTGACAAGTTAGCAGATGCGGAGAAAATTCTGCAAGAATATCAAGACACGGTGGAGACTACGAAATTGGCTAAAGAGTTTCTCCAAGCTAGTAGCCAGGAGGAGTTGCGTTCTTATATGAGAAGGCCAGATATTGATGATTTAGACTGTCAAGCTTTAGAAAAAGAAGCAGCCAACAAATCATTTTTAAGCCGAGAAAAGTTAATAAACTTACTTGAAAATGAGAAGGAAAAAGCACAAATAAGGCTGTCAGCTTCCTGGTTGCTGAAGCAGTGGGGAGAAGTAGTTCCTATCTGGACAGCAGAGGTTGATAAGGAAGGAAAAATTGCCCTCTCAATCATTGCAGAAAACGACCTACCAGCCACAGTAATCGAGGAGTTAGAAAGTGGAATAAACCTAGAAATAGTGGAAGTTCCCGGCGGTGAGTTTTGGATGGGTGCTTCTGAAGGAGAAGAAGGGGCATATCCAAATGAACGCCCGCCACATAAGGTCAAGATTTCTCCCTTCCTGATAGGCAAATATCTGGTAACACAGGCGCAGTGGCGAGCAGTGGCTTCTTTACCTAAAATTAAACGGGATCTCAACCCAGAACCTTCACTCTATAAAGGAAATAGCTGCCGACCAGTGGAACGTATTAGTTGGCACGATGCGGTGGAATTCTGTGAGAGACTATCGCGCTGGTCTCAGAAAAAAGGGAAAGGCTATCAATACCGTTTACCCAGTGAAGCAGAGTGGGAATATGCTTGTAGGTCAGTTATCAGTGAAGAATCAATTCAAAATCCGATTTATCCGCCCTATCATTTTGGGTGGAAAATTGACCCCGCTTTGGCAAATTATTCACAAACCGCTTGTGCAAGGACGACAACCGTAGGCAGGTTTCAAATCGTAAATGCCTTTGGACTTTATGATATGCACGGGAACGTTTGGGAATGGTGTCTAGATCCTTGGCATGATAACTATAAAGACCCGCCCAATGACGGTCGGGTATGGGATGAAGGAAAAGAAGAATTGTATCAAGATATATCAAAAAATCTTGATGTGTTGTTACAAGACAATAGAGATCATGTCGTACATGGCGGGTCATGGGGCAGCCGTCCCTGGGCTTGCCGTTCTGCGGTTCGCGACAACGTCGCTTTCCCCAGCGATGCCTACGGTTTTCGGGTGGTTGCGTCGTCGAGGACGGTGTATTCAGTTAACAGTTAACAGTTCGCTTGTGCCAAGGCTCTGCCTTGACACACAATATTTAAGGCTCTGCCTTAAAGTATTCTTCAGGTAGAACCTGGGAACGAGATGCACGAGATGCAATGAGACACAACAAATAAACCCGCAAAGGAAAGGAGACGGCAAAAATGGGACGCAGTCGCTACCAAATTATTGAACAATGTCCATACTTTCTCACCTGCACTACTGTCAATTGGATTCCGATTTTTAGTAAACCTGAACTTGCCCAAATAATATTTAATTCTCTCAGCTTTCTTCAGGAGCATCAACGGTTATCAGTTCATGGTTATGTCTTAATGGAAAATCACCTTCATCTTATTGCTTCATCTGCTAATTTATCTAAAGAAATTGGCAAATTTAAATCCTTTACTGCTCGCTCAATTATCGATTATCTTAAGCAAACCAATAACCAGCATTACTTAACTCAACTTCGTCTGTTCAAATTAGGTCATAAAATCGATCAAGATTATCAACTTTGGCAAGAGGGTTCTCATCCCCAAGCAATTCTCTCAGAGGAAGTGCTACAGCAAAAACTAGAATATATTCACAATAATCCAGTTAAGCGTGGTTATGTGGACGATCCTGCCCATTGGCGATATTCCAGTTATCGAAACTACTTAAATCAAGAGGGAATCTTGTCAATTGATTACCTTTCTCCGTCTCCTTAAATAAGTAATAATGAAACCTACTCCCTTGATGAAGTGTTGGGAGATATTAACTGATAACTGAAGCTAGGTTCTACCAAGTCCTTGGCTGAAAGTTAGCATCATTGACAATTGCTACAGTATCTCCCGAAGGCTTGATGACAAATAGTCCCTTTTTATAAGCATAGCGATCTACTCCTTCGTTAATTTCAATCCCAGCGACTGCCCCATAAGCTTGATTTCGCTTGTGCCAGGGCAGAGCCTTGGCACACAATATTTAAGGTTCTGCCTTAAAATATTCTTTAGGTAGAACCTGAATAAAGGGTTCCCAGGTAGAACCTGGGAACAAGATGGCAGGATTTGCTTGTGCCAAGGCTCTGCCTTAAAATATCCTTCAGGTAGAACCTGAATAAAGGGTTCCCAGGTAGAACCTGAGAACGAGATAACAGGATTTGCTTTTTCATCTCTGGTGGTGAAAATTTTTTCATCGGGACTGACTGGAAAATAGAGGCTGAAATAACGCAAATTCGTCAATCAGAATATTTTCATGTTTGGCGCTGCCAAGTTTGGCATCAGGACTGACTCCTTACTCCTAACCCAATGTTCGACAAAGATAAGCAAAAATTATTGATTGATGCCAAAAACTTGAGAATATTTAAATTAACATTCCGCAATATTTACAAATTCTTAAAAATTAATTGAGAAAGATTTTTATTTAACAACGATGTTACAGTGGTAACAGCGATTTTACTGAATTTCATAATGGGCTATTCTGTGCTTTTTTGGACAGCAACGCTTGAAACCCTTACCACAGCTAGAAGGTAATCCTAATTAAGACGGGTAAATGAGTCAATTTCACCCACAACGATGATCTTTTTTTTGTGTAGTTTTATTGCAAAAAAAAGTTTTTTTGACAAAAAGCACAAAGTATGCTGCTGTCAACGGACTTCGTGGGTGTTGAGGGGGAGAGGAGCAAGGGAGCAGGGGTGTGGGGAGAATAAAGCTGCCTTTTGCCTCCTGCCTTTTGCCTCCTGCCGACCGCCGACCGCCTCCTGATCACTGATCACTGATTGGGTGTCACCTTATCGATAACCTTGAGAGTCCCGTCATCCTTAACAGTCCAGACATCGTAACTACCGACCACATCGCCATTTTCATCGATATCCACATTGCCACTGGCCCCCTGATAGTTAATATCCTCGCCTTTGCGAATCATTTCCATAGCTTGACAAGCATCGGTTACTTCCGTCCCCGGGCCGTTAGCCACCTCACGAATCTTGCTTTGAATCCCTTCACCGGTGTTAGATTTAGCCGCCTCGGCTGCTAACATCAATAAAATCGCCGCATCCCAAGTATGGGGAACAAAAGCGGTGACATCCTTGCCGGTTTTTTCTTTCCAGAGGGTAGTAAAAGCGCTTAAAGCTTGACCGTTGGCCCCGGGGACCGTGCCTAGGGCGCCAGCAATAATTGACTTACCATCGGTTCCTTTCCCCACCTGTTTGGTGAAATCTTCCGAATAAACCCCATCGGTGAGGAGGACAGTAACTCCTTTGGTCAACCCCTGTTTATAGGCCGCTTGTAGTAATAAACTGCCCGTTTCAGCGTAAAGGACTGCCGCTACAGCATCCGGTTGGTTAGCGAAGGCAGCCGCCGCTTCACTATCGAGAGTGGCAGCTTTCGGGTCATAACGGACGGGATTTTGCTTATTAGTGATCGTGCCGCCTAATTTATCGAAAGCACCCACGAATTCCCGCTCAAATCCGACCCCATAATCGTTATTGATCACGACGGTGGCCACATTTTGAAAACCCTTTTTCTTAGCTAGGACTGCTAAAGCTTGAGCTTGGTAGGTGTCCGGGGGAGCCGTCCGCGCCCAAAAACCTTTAAAATCGCCTTTTTTCGCCCTGTCAGTAAATACGGGACTGGTGCTACCCGGAGAGACTAACATCACTTGATTTCTCACCGCCACATCGACGGCTGCTCCTGAGACGCTACTGGCAAAGGAACCGACCACACCAGCTACTTTATCCACCTCCGCTAGTTTCGTCATCGCTGAAGCGCCGGCAGCGGGATCGGTTTGGTCATCTTCTTTCACGAGGGTGACGGGTTTGCCATTGACTCCACCACAGGCATTGATAGTCTCTACCGCTAGGGCAGCCGCTTCGGGCATATTTTGACCAATAGCGGCTAAATCTCCGGTAATGGGCAGTAATTCCCCTAATTTTAGTCCCTCATCACTGGGGGCAGTGGTGGTGGGACTAGAGGCGTTGTTATTCGGGGTTTGGGCATTATTACAAGCGGTTAAAAAATTAGCTAAGAGGCTAATGCTCAGGGTTAGGGCTAGGGGCGATCGAATATATCTCTGCATGGCGTTAAGATCAAGGATTAGTTAAGGTTGCAAGGCTGAAAAACCCTGACTGGGAAAATTCTAATCGATGTTAGCATTCTCTCCAAATCAAACAGGTTTTCATCTTAATTTAGATATTGACGGAAAAAATGGCTAATTTGTTCGATTTATGCCGTGGGGTGTGGGGTGTGGGGTGTGGGGAAATGGGGAAATGGGGAAATGGGGAAGTGGGGTGTGGGGGAGTGGGAAGTGGGAAGTGGGGAAGTAGAGCATTTGGCTGAAATTTCCCTAAACCCCTAAACCCCTAAATGGCTCTTCGGTTTGTGTTAGGCAATAAACAGGGCTATAAGGGATAAAACCCTTATATATAAAGACATTGATGCGATCTTTGTCAATTGTTTTCCCTCTCTAACGAACTAATCAATTAAGTCTCTTGCCAGATAAGGATTTAGTCGATTTATGCCACCCGATCGAACTATACCAAGTAACGAAGAATCCTGAAAACTTGCATCTGATAACTGGTAACTGATCACTGGTAACTGATAACTGAAAACCCCACTTAGGAAGCTTTGGCTAAAACGGTGTTCTGGTTTAAAAACTGAATTGCCGTTTGGTATTGACTATCTTTTTCGGTGCCGATTTCCTCATAGGTGATCGGTTCCTGTGCCACCACTTGATCGGGGATAATTCCTAACTTATGAATATCATGGTGGGCGGGAGTTTCATATTTAGCCACAGTAATCGCTAATCCTGCCCCGTCTGGTAACTCGAATAGGGACTGAATTAATCCCTTACCGAAAGTCTTTTCTCCCACTAAAACCCCTCGTTGATTATCCTGTAATGCTCCGGCTAAAATCTCGCTGGCGCTGGCGGTTCCCTGATTGACTAAAACGACTAAAGGCGAGTCGGTTAAAGCATTACCAGAAGCGGCAAAACTATCGGCAATTCCCTCGCGATTAACCGTGTAAACGATCGTTCCCTGATTAATCCACATCCGAGCGATTTCTATGCCTGCTTGCAGTAAACCACCGGGGTTATTTCTTAAATCTAAAATATAACCCTTGGCCCCTTGTTTTTGTAGGTTCGTCACAGCTTCCGAGACTTCTTTGGCAGCGTTAGCACTAAATTGATTTAAGCGCACATAACCGATGGGCAAGGAACTAGAATTTTTATCTAAAACCGCTACCACTGGACTTAAAGAAATGCGTTGACGGGTTAAAGATAGGGTTTTTGGTTGACTTTTTTGATAGGGAAGAATGACTAAGGAAACTTCTGTTCCGGCGGTCCCGCGCATTTTGGATGCTGCTGCATCGAGGGTTAAAGTAGTGGTATCGATACCATCAATAAACAAAATGCGATCGTGGCTAGTTAAACCAGCGGCCTCAGCAGGAGAACCGGCAAGGGGGGCAACTACTTCTAAGTAACCATTGTCGGGATTGATATTAATTTGCAGTCCTACCCCCGATAATTCCCCCGTGGTGCTAATTTGTAGGTTATGGTATTGATCCGGTCGCAAGAGACGGGTAAAGGGTTCATCGAGGGTGGCTAACATCTGTTCGATCGCATTATAGGCCGCCGTCCGATCGTTGAGGGGTTTTTTGATGAATTGTTCCCGCACCTGCCACCAGTTTTGATGATTAAATGTGTCATCATAATAAGATTGGTTGACTAATCGCCAAGATTGTAGTAATAATTTTTGTTCTTCGCTAAAGGCGGCTGCTGTGGGTGTCCATGCCATCCAAGTCAGACAAAACCAAAATCCCACTAATAATCCCACCCACAAAGATTTTTTTCTCATCTTGCTTCTCTTATAAATCAAGTGCTGATCTGCTATTAGGGGTCGAGAAGGTCGTCACCGACCTCCCCTCCCATTCAGAACCGTGCATGAGACTTTCACCTCACACGGCTCCTAGTCTGATTGTTCCCTTGTTAAGGATACAACTTGACATCTTTTTGTTGACCTTGTATTAT
>NZ_JAPZSR010000205.1:0-9262 GCF_027531875.1 Microcystis sp. LE19-84.1B
CTAAATCCTTATCTGGCAAGAGTTCTATTGATTAGTTTGTTCTAGCTCGAAAACAATTGACAAAAATCGCATCAATGTCCTTCTCTATAAGGGTTTCATCCCTTATAACTCCGTCCATTGCATAGCACAAACCGAAGAACCAGAGCTATTTTCAATAATTGATTTTTCTGAGAAAACAAATTACAAGTCTTCACCTTGATAAAAATCGATTATTGTAGCTATAATCCTTACTGGCAATTGGTTGTCAGCAATATATTAGTAAAAATTATCAATTGAATGTTAAAAAGTGCGGAAGGTGGGTTAATAGTAAGTTAAACCGCAATCAGCTAGAGAACTGGAATTTCACGGTCAAGCCACTAAACCTTAAAATTATTACTATGTAGGATTTGCTGAATAAATGTGAAATGTAGGCAAGGTAGGGGCTTTCTGGCTTTTCTCTGGAAACAGGTGCAAGATTTTGAGAGAATCGTGCTTCAAAACCTTGCGTCTTCATCGGCCCGCGTCCTGTAGGGGCGAAGCATTCGGGCAATAACCTATCGATGAAACCGTAGATTTTCTATCCGAATGCTTCGCCCGTACTTTTTGCCGCAAACCCTATATAAGGATCGTAGCTGAAAAAGCCAAACTACGGTTTTCCCTGTGGATGGGGTTTATCAGTTATCAGATTTGAGTTTTCAATTCACTGTTTACTGAACAATGAAAAAAGCTCCCTGATTATCGCCGATGATACCAACGGGTAAATAATTTTTCTAACTCCACCCAAACGAATAACAAGGTACTAAATCCCAAACAGATTAATAATTCTTCTTTGGTTAAAAATTGAGTACCGAAAAAATCCCGCAGAGCAGGAACATAGATTAACATCAGTTGAAAAATTGTCGTCAGGGTTACTGCTACCCAGAGATAAGGATTAGTCAAAGGATTCATTTCTATGGTAAGATGATCGCTCGATCGCACAGAAATGGCATGACCCATTTGAGCTAAACAGAGAGTAGTAAAAACCATAGTTTTCCATGAACCAGTATTACCAAAAAGCGGATCCAAGCGCACAGCGATCACCATTTGAGTGATATTAATAATCGAAAAAATAATCCCAATTCTCACGATATAAGTTCCCAAACCGCGAGCAAAAATACTTTCCTGGGGACTAAAAGGAGGGCGACGCATAATATTAGGAGAAGCGGGTTCCACTGCTAAAGCTAACGCGGGTAAACCATCGGTAACTAAATTCATCCAGAGAATTTGTAGGGGAGTGAGAGGAGTAACTAAACCCAAAAGAGGCGAAGCAGCGATAGTAATTACTTCCCCGATATTACTGCCGAGAATATATTTAATAAAACTGCGAATATTGTTATAAACCACTCGCCCTTCTTCCGTGGCAGCGACGATGGTGGCAAAATTATCATCAAGGAGAATCATATCACTAGCCTCTTTGGTGACATCGGTGCCGGCGATTCCCATGGCAATACCGATATCGGCTTGTTTCAAGGCCGGAGCATCATTCACCCCATCTCCGGTCATAGCAACAAATTTACCCTTTTTTTGCAAGGCGCGGACAATAGTTAATTTATGTTCGGGGGAAACACGGGCATAGATGTTAGTTTTGTCAATGAGGTTTTCTAGCTGAATTGGTGATAATTTATCTAATTCTTGCCCTGAGATGACTAAAGCTCCTGTTTGGGCAATACCAAGACTTTTAGCCACCGCTAGAGCAGTTAATTGATGATCGCCGGTGATCATAATCGGACGGATTCCCGCTTCTCGACACCTAGTCACGGCGATTTGTACCTCTGGTCGCGCTGCGTCGATCATACCGACCATTCCTAGCCAAATTAGCTCATCTTCGCTGATTTCAGTTAATTCTGGCGGATAAATCAGGTTTTTATAGGCCAATCCTAAGACTCGCAAACCCCTGTTAGCCATAGCATTGTTAGCGACTAAGACTTTTTCTTTTTCCCTATCCCCAAAAGGAAGACTTTCTAATCCCGATTGATAGGAGAGACATTGTTCAAGAATTAATTCCGGGGAACCTTTGGTAAATAGTACGGGATTGACTCCTTGACAAATGACCGACATTCGCTTTCTTTGGGAAGAAAAGGGGATTTCAGCGATTCTAGGGAACTCTTGCTTGGTTAGGGATAAATTTAAGCCCGCTTTCGCCCCTAAAACTAATAAAGCTCCTTCTGTGGGATCGCCTAAAATGCTATCGTGACCGTTATCGAGGTATAAACTGGCATCGTTGCAGAGGACACTGGCAATTAAGAGATGATGTAATTCTAGATCGGTTTTGGGATCGATCGCCCGTTGCTCGGAGTCTAAAAATTGTCCTTTTGGGCTATATCCTTCCCCGGTAACTAAAAAATTGCGATTAACTGTCTCTATCTCCCGTACAATCATTTTATTTTCCGTTAGCGTCCCAGTTTTATCGGAACAGATCACATTAACGGAACCGAGGGTTTCTACTGCCGGCAGTTTGCGAATCAAGGCCTGACGTTTGACCATGCGTTGAGTACCTAGGGCGAGCGTTAGGGTGATAACTGCGGGTAATCCTTCGGGAACGACGGCTACTGCCATACTAAGGGAAACTTCGACCAATTCCTCTAGGGCCGACCAACCGGCACTGATCAGACCGACGGTAATAGTCAGGGCAACTAGAATGAGAGAACCAGCAACAAGGACATTACCCAAGTGAGTCATTCTTTTTTGGAGAGGAGTGGGTTCATTGCCGACTGTTGCTAACATTTGAGCGATTTTGCCTAATTCTGTGGTCATTCCCGTATTGGTAACTATGACCTTGGCCCGGCCTTGCAGTACCTCTGTTCCAGTAAAGACAAAATTTAAGCGATCGCCAAGGGGAGTATCTCTGTCTAGGGGGTCAATCAAGGCGGATTTATTAACACTATTTGCCTCTCCTGTCAAGGCCGATTCGCGAATTTGCAGGTTAAAAGCTTCGATAATTTGGCCGTCGGCGCTGATTTGGGTTCCCGCTTCAATCAGCATGATGTCCCCGGGGACGAGATTAACCGCGTCTATTTCTCTGCGTTGGCCCTCGCGGATAACATTAACCTGGGGAGAGGAAAGTTTTTTTAAAGCGGCCAGAGCTTTTTCGGCCCGACTTTCTTGCAGATATCCGAGGATACCATTGAGGATGACAATTGTTAAAATAGCGATCGTATCTTTGAAGGGAACACCAATTTTAGCCAGATGACCGCGCTGCAATTCCAGTAAATCTAGTCCCCCGGAAATTATGGCCACGGCAATTAAGAGGAGGAGCATAATATTGGTAAACTGATCCAGGAGAATTTGCCAATTACTGCGCCCTGGACGTTCTTTTAGTTCATTTTTGCCATAATATTTAATTCTTTCGGCGATTTGCTCCCTATTGAGGCCATTAACAGCGGAACTACCGAGGATAGATAGGGTGGTTTCCACCGGATAGGTATGCCAAGGTTGTTGCAAGTTAACGCTGGAATGGGCAGAATAGTCGGCATTAGCGGCCATGGCAAGTGAAGATAGTTGATCTAGATAGATCTTAGCCCTTTCTTTCCCCGGTCACAGGAAAAAACAAATGCTTAAACTGCCTCTCCCTGCTCATAGACAGTCTTAACGCGTAATGTAGATAAGTAGCTGGTTATAATTAAATTGAAGATAGATCCCCCCTTAGTCCCCTCTTGTCCCCCTTGATAAGGGGGGTGCCGATTCCCCCTTAGTTCCCCCTTAGTCCCCCTTAATAAGGGGGGTGTCTGAAAGTTTTTAACATCTACCTACTTAGTCAATAGCTTAGTAGGGCAAAGTAAACCAAAATTGTGAACCTTTTTCGTCATTATTCATAATGCCAATTTCACCTCCGTGAGCATGGATAATTTGACGACAGAGATATAAACCTAGTCCTAAACTAATCTGATTGTTATTATTGCCTCGTTGATAGCGATCAAATAATTGTTTTCTCTGGGTTTCGCTAATTCCCACCCCATTATCGCCAATGCTGCACCGGAGATAATTACCCTCTAGTCTAGCTGATAAAGTGATAATTATCCCTTGGGGATTGTGTTTAAGGGCATTGGCTAATAAATTCTCAAAAACTCGCCAGAGATGGTGAGCATCGGCATTAACTAAGGGTAAATCGGGAGAAAAGTTATTAATTAAAGTTGCTTGATTTTCCTTTAATCTTAACTCCCATTCCTGACCGATCTGTTGACCAATTTC
The DNA here is from genome assembly GCF_027531875.1 of Microcystis sp. LE19-84.1B. Lineage (NCBI taxonomy): Bacteria > Bacillati > Cyanobacteriota > Cyanophyceae > Chroococcales > Microcystaceae > Microcystis > Microcystis sp. LE19-84.1B. The sequence goes on from NZ_JAPZSR010000205.1 coordinate 4,207, forward strand.
GTAGAGAGATAAAGGCTTTAGTTCTAGGGAAACTCCCCAAAGATCATTTTTTCGGGTTTCGACGAGAGAATCAATTAAAGTTAATTGTCGATCGCAACTGTTGGCCATCTGTTGTAAAATCTTCAGGGACACTTCTTTAGTTTCTCCCTGATAATTTTTAATTAAATTATTTAAGATCATTGACATCCCGATCACGGGATTGCGGAGATCGTGAGAGACAGCATGAAGATAAATTTCTAAGGTTTCCTCAGCTTTTTGACGTTCTTTAATTTCGTTTTGGAGTTGTTTTTTTTGACGGCAAATAGTTAATTGATTTTCGATGCGGGCCATGACTTCTTCCCCTTGAAAAGGTTTAGAAATATAATCGACACCTCCCACTTGAAAAGCTTTGACTTTATCTAAGACATCATCAAGAGCGCTGATAAAAATCACGGGAATTTCTCTGGTTTTTTCATCAGCTTTTAACTGTTCACAAACTTGATAGCCATTGAGATCGGGCATATTAATATCGAGGAGGATCAGATCGGGAATTAGCGATCGCACTGTATTCAGGGCCATCTGTCCATTAATCGCTTTGCGTACCTGATATCCCTTCTCGGTGAGCATAATCGACAATAGCCGCACATTATTGGGCAAATCATCGACAATTAAGACACTAGAGCGCGGTGTGGGTTGAGTCATGCCGGTTATTTTATAACTCAAACTGTTTAAATAAAGTGTATAAAAAAACAGGAGCTTGCCGAAAAAGTTTTTCCCCGGGGCAGGGTATCGGGTGGTACAAGCGAGAAAGTCTCGTTACTCTACAGCGAGCGACTAGGGATTGTTGCCCATAAAAAAAGCACGGAACCCCACAGCAATCAAGGAACCACTCAGGAGAGTTATTAATGTCCAAATTTGGTTACTTTGGGTTCCTTCCACCTTGATCAGTCGATTATCCATACTATCGACTTTCTCTGTTAAAGTTGCTAGTCCTATCTTGACATCGGTGACATTTTTCTGTAGGGTTTCTAGCTTTTGCTCGACATTTTTCTGTAAAGTTTCTAGCTTTTGCTCAAACCTTTTTTCGAGATTATCTAGCTTTTGATCAACATTTTTCTGGAAGGTGTCTAGCTTTTGATCAACATCTTTCTGGAAGGTGTCTAGCTTTTGATCAACACCTTTAATACTATCTTTAATTTCCTTAAGGACAGATTCCAGGGAATAGGTAACGGTTTCTGCTGTCATTGCGGTTAACTCCTATCAGTCGAGAGATAATGTAATTATCGATAAAAATCCTCTTAATTCTCCACTTAATTTTTTTGGGAAAATCTCGCATCATCTTCCAATTTGTCGCTGATTTCCGGCAGTTTTAGCAATATTCCAGCGAATAACCAATAGTAAACAGAAACAGGCTCGACGGAGAGAGGATAATAGTAGGGATTATAGCTAATAAAAAGTAGGAAAATCCAGATACAGAGACCCCAATGCTTTAAAGCAGCATTTTTTACTTTTAAATAGGCTTTAAAGGTGAGAATACAGAGAATTGTCACCAGTGCCATAAAAGCGATAAAACCGATGATACCGATTTCGTGGAGGAGTTTAGCGTAGTAGGTTTCAATTAGTCTTATCCCTTCTTCTCCCGCTACATGAAGAGCGCCACTGCTGGCTCTGCCTAAACCAAAACCAAAAAGCTGTACATATCTGAAGCTCAACTGCATTTGATTGCCTACAAAGTCAATGGGAGACGAATATAGCCAGCGACCGATAAAATTTAGCCCTCTTTCCTGAATAAAGGGAATTAACGTCACCGCGAGCAGGGAAATCAGTCCCAAGATTCCCAATTTTAATGGTAACTTTCGTTTACTTTTGCTAGTAACAATAAAAAGAACCAAGTAAAACAAAGGTACTAGCAAAAAAGGTAATCTTTGTCCAGAAACCAGAGTCGCAAGCAAGACTAAAACCATGGCCACCCAACCAGCGACGCGCCATCTTTTTTGCGGATCACTAAAACTGGCCGCGTAACTGATGACGCTACTAGATACTAAAAACCAACCCCATTGCCAAGGATCGGAAAATGTGCCGGGGAGACGAATTAAGCCTCGATCGGGATTATACAACAATGAACCGCCGACAAAACATTGAGCTTTCAAGGTGGCTTTTTCGGTAATATCCGGATAAAATTGGCTGTCGGATTTCGGGACAAGGACTTCGAGTTGATTGAGGAATTCATTGTCAGGACAGATACCTTGGACGAGTAAGAAGTATTGAATTAGAGCTAAACCGCAACAGACTAAGATCATCACGATTAAAACTCGGTTAACCATGAATAAATCTCGTTTTTGCTCGATTAAATAGTACCCACAGAGAACTAGGGGAATATAACTGAGGAGGATTTTTAATCCCACAATTCCCACAATAATTCCTCCTTCGGGCAGATTGACAAAAAGAAAAGTTATCAAACTGCTGGCAAGTAAAATCAAAGCTGTGAGGAGAAAAGGCTTGATTTGGGGGCTTAATTGCTTAAAAGTTTTGGTTTTAATTAAAATTGCCGCTAAAGCGGGGAAATAAAAGGCATCCTTGGCGATTTTGTAGAGAGCATAGGATGGCTCTATGCCAATAAAGTTGCCCACTACCTGAAAAACTCTCACCACAGCCAACGCTAAGGTATTACTGAGGGGAAGATAGATGATTAGGGCTAATAATCCCAGACGGGGATAGATAAAAGAAGCGACCATGGCGGGAACTGCCCAAATTCCTAACAAGGCCGCTTTTTTGCCAAATACAATCCCTAAAACTAAACTAATTATTGTAGTGGCGATCACTAATATAGTTAGTAACAGGGAGTTCCTCTCTTTCATGCGGTGCAGCTTTGAACAGGTTTACCAGAAAGAAAGTCTAACAGATTTTTGTCAAGATTCTCATTCTCAATGGCCGAGAGTTTCCTTTTGCTTCTTACCTGTTGCTATACTTATGTAAAATTTCATTTATCTCGATCTTGACTCCGTGGCCGAAAATCCTTCTTTTCAAGACCTTTATCAAGCTGGAATCAGTGCTTTTGAGCGTGGACAATATCGTCTTAGTATCCAGCAATTAAATGCGGCTTTATCCTTAATTTCCTTAGTATCCCGAGCAGGGGGTGAGATCCAAATTTGGTTAATTTCTGCCCATCAGGGGTTAGGAGAGGGGGAGAAAGCCAGTGAAATCTGTAGGCAACTTATTACCCATCCTATCTATCAAATTCGCGAACAGGCCAAGCGTCTGCTTTATATTATCGAAGCTCCCCGTCTCAAACGCCCAGATGAGTGGATGACGAAGATTCCCGATTTAGAGAAACTTCCCGATAGTACAGCGCAATTTAAAAAGGGAACAAATAAACAGAAAAAAGAAGAACCCCCCGCACCCATGCAGTTAGAGCAGCATAAAAATACTTTTTTTAGCGGACTGGCGATCGCTATTGTTCTATTGATGCTCTGGTTTTTTGCTAAAAATGGCTAAATTACTTGACATTGACATCCTCACCGCCGTAAACGGACGGTGATGACCGGCAGCTCGAACAAACTTAATTGAACAACCGACCGCTGGGTTGACGCTTCACAGGATACTGCTTCTTTAACAGAAGTCTTACGCTTTCCGACCCGTCCGTTTAAAGTCTCCGATTGCCCACCGGCGACCTTGATATTTACCGCAGCATTGATGTCTCGATCATGAAAAGTCCCACAGAAAAAACATTCCCACTCACGAACATTTAACGCTTTCTTGCCGCCAATATTCCCACAACAGAAACATCGTTGGCTAGTTGGCTCCCAACTCGTAATTATCCGAAAATCACGCCCATATTTATCAGACTTTGCCGATAGCATATCTCGAAAAGAACGCCATCCTAAGTCTGATATAGCACGGGCTAGTTTACGATTCTTGACCATTCCCGATGTGTTTAAATCCTCTAAAATTATCGTTTGATTCTCACGAACAATTTTATTGGATAGTTTCTGCAATAAATCAGTCCGAGTATCTTTAATCCTTGCGGGGATTTTAGCTACTCGTTTTCTGGCTTTTTCCCGTCGTTTACTTTCTTTCTGTTTTCTAGAAAGGTTTCTCTGTGCCTTTCTTAGTCGTTTCAATCGTTTCTTTAACGGTTTAGGAGCGTCTATCTTTTCCCCTGTTGAAAAAGTCGCAAAGGTAGCAATCCCTAAATCGATTCCCACTGACTCCCCATTATTAGGAAGTGTTTCGGGCTGAATCTCAACGACAAAGCTAAGAAAGTATCGATCTGTTGCGTCTTTAATCACGGTGACGCTAGAAGGTTTAGAGGGTAATGGACGACTCCAAACGACTTTTAAATCACCGATTTTCGCTAAAGTAACGTGGTGTTGATTGACGGTAAAACCATTATCGGTAAATCTTGCTGATTGTTTAAATTTGCGTTTTTTAAACTTGGGAGGCTTTACTTTCTTTCCTTTTCTTTCTCCCTGACAAGATGCAAAAAAGTTAGAGTAAGCAGTCTCTAAGTCTCTTAAGGACTGTTGTAAAGGAATAGAAGAAACCTCGGTCAGCCAGACTTTTTCTGTTGTCTTTTTAATTTGAGTTAGTCTTTTGGACAACTCTGTATATTTTGGCTTTTTCTCTCCTTGTTGATAGAGTTCTTGGCAGTAAGCTAAGGTATCGTTCCAGACGACACGCACACACCCGAACAACTGAGACAAAAGCCTCTTTTGTTGTTCTGTTGGGTAAATACGGTATTGATACCTTGCTTTCATTGTTGGGTTAAAATATGTGTGTCTGCATTCTATGGTAACTAGGTCTGCTAATAATGTCAATTCGGTCAGTAATCAGTAATCAGTAAAAAGACAGTAAGAAACTTCTATTTAATACTGCACACTTAAAAACTCACATCTGATAACTGATAACTGATAACTGATAACTGAGGTGGTGATTTGGTAGTAGTGATGGCGGCTTAATCCTTTGCTTTGCTGTGCGTTGTAGTCATGGATAAAATACCAAAGGGTTCCCCAACGTGATTCTCCATTTTTTTAGAGAAAGATAGACTCTCTCTCACCAGCCGAGAAATCCTTTGTCG
>NZ_JAPZSR010000042.1:0-11695 GCF_027531875.1 Microcystis sp. LE19-84.1B
CAAGTTAGCAGATTTTGGCTTAATTAGAACTTTAAATAACAAAAGCCACACTCAAACCGTCCACAATAGCGGTACAATTATTTATATGCCTCCTGAAGCCTTTAGGGGGGATATTTCCTCAGCTTGGGATCTGTGGTCATTGGGTATTATGTTAATCGAAATGACCACTAATCAACTTCCCTATAAGTTTAATAATGATATTAATCAATTAATGGCCAAGGTGATGAATTGTGAGCTACAAATCCCTAGTTTACCGAAAGAGTTTAAACCGATTATTGAAGGGTGTTTGCAAAAAGATAGAAAACAAAGATGGACTGCACAACAGGTTTTAAATGCCTTACAACCTCTGGGATGGACTTCTCCCCCGTCACCTCCACCAGCACCGGCAGCAGTCAAAAAGCCTGTTTCACCTACTCCATTTACCGAAAAACTACCCAATCGAGTAACACTGGAGATGGTGAGCTTACTAGCAGGTCAATTTCTCATGGGTTCTCCTGACAGTGATCCCGATGCTAGGGATTCGGAAAAGCCTCAACACCAAGTTAAAGTCAACAGTTTTGCGATTGGGAAATATCCAGTGACTCAGGCACAATATGAAGCAGTAATGGGAACCAATCCCTCTAAGTTTCAAAACAATCCCCAAAATCCGGTAGAAAATGTTAGTTGGAACGATGCTCAAGCTTTTTGTCAAAAATTGAGTCAAATAACCGGGAAAACCTATCGCCTACCGACGGAAGCGGAATGGGAATATGCCTGTCGTGCGGGGACTACTACTCGCTTTTATTTCGGTGATGATGCTAATCAGTCAGGAGATTACGCTTGGTATAGCGCAAATTCTCAGAGTAAAACTCATCCTGTGGGCCAGAAAAAGCCCAATGCTTGGGGACTCTATGACATGAGTGGCAATGTTTGGGAATGGTGCGAAGACGATTGGCACGATAACTATATCGGAGCGCCAAAGGATGGATCTGCGTGGCCTATCAATAATGATAATCGTTCTCATCTCAAGTGTCTGCGCGGCGGTTCTTGGAACAGCTACAAAGCACCTGATTACTGTCGTTCTGCCATCCGCAGCAGGAACCTCCCCTCCTACGACAACTACAGCCGCGGTTTTCGGGTGGTGTGCGGTGCTGGGAGGACTCTGTAACCCTTATTCTCTTTATTACCCTTTTTACCCTTGTTTCAAGGCTCTGCCTTGAAACACAATATTTAAGGCTCTGCCTTAAAGCAATATTCAGGTAGAACCTGAAGAGAGCGTTCCCAGGTAGAACCTGGGAACGAGATAGCCGCGGTTTTCGGGTGGTGTGCGGTGCTGGGAGGACTCTGTAACCCTTATTTTCTTTTTACCCTTTTTACCCTTGTTTCAAGGCTCTGCCTTGAAACACAATATTTAAGGCTCTGCCTTAAAGCAATATTCAGGTAGAACCTGAAGAGAGCGTTCCCAGGTAGAACCTGGGAACGAGATAACCTACGATCGACTTAATTAGAGTTTGCATAGACGATTCAATTTTCAATTTCTGTCGATGGCGTTTGGAACTGAAACCCTTGGTAGGGACAATTCATGAATTGTCCCTACATTTTCGGAGTATAAATCATGAACTATCCCTACATTTTCGGAGTAAATTTTATTAATTATTCCTAGTTTTTTGGAGTAAAATCCATGAATTGTCCCTACATTTTCGGAGTATAAATCATGAATTGTCCCTACGTCTGGCTCTTCTCGACTTTGTGTGATAAATTTAAATTATATAAGAGCGATCGATCTTTGTGTCCTCTGTGTCTCTGTGGTTCCTTCCACTCACTGCCCTAAGACTGTATCTTAGAATACATTTTACCCACCAAACCCAAGAGATCCCACTGACCACCTTGCACCCCTACAAGGTTTCATCGGGATTAATGCCTAATTCTCTTAATCTTGCCGTTAATTGCTCAATTTTTTGTAAAGCCAGTTCTTTTTGTTGACGTTCGTATTCTTGTTGCTGTAAAGCCAGTTCTTTTTGTTGACGTTCAGATTCTTTGGACTGTTTCTCCAGAAGAGCGGCTTCCTCAGGTGTTGGGATTAACTGACCCCTAGGACTAAAATAACGCAATTTATCGGCGTAGATCCCTAAATATAAGCCCAATTCTTCACTCCATAACCAACCTTGCTGATTGGGTTCAATCGGTTGATATTTTCCCCTAATTAACGTATATCCTTCAAACTCTAAACTATAGGGGTCAAACCAGAAATAATCAGGAGTCCTAAATGTATTTTGATAAATTTCTTTCTTTTCTTCCCTATCAGTCTTAGCGGTACTTTCTGAGAGGATTTCTATAATCACATTAGGATATTTTCCCTCTTCTTGCCATACTACCCAACTTTTCCGGTTTTGGTTTCTAGTTGTTCCCAATACTACAAAAAAGTCGGGTCCTCTAAAGTATTCTGATTTTTTCTGATTGGGACTGTAGTAGATGGTTAAATTCCCGGTTGCAAAGTAATCTTCTCTATCTTGCCATAACCATTCTAGGCATTTTATCAACAAAATAATCTGAGTTAGATGTAAATTACTTTCCAATGGCGGTTCATCACTCCAAAATTCGCCCTTGGGGAAGATTATCTCATCTTTTTGGGCGGTTTGGCTAGGGGATAGGGGTTGAGTCGTAGTCATGGTTATCTGCTATGAATAATAAGCTGCCCGTGTATTTAAACTGCTTGTTGAGATGAGACAAGGGGCAACAGTAAAGGGATTGGGGAAGATTCAGCTAATCTAAGGATAGGCGGTTAAAATGCGTCTTAGCCTATTATTATGTGTTAATCTCATCTTTACAGATCAAAACCCCACATCGTCTAAGGAGACAATGGCCGCTAATTCTCGGAATAAATCGCCCGTTTTTCTCGGCTGTTCTGGCAGAATCGCTATTTTTTGCCTCTTGATGTTATTATCGGCGGTAATAGGCTGGTTAATCGGGAAACAGTGGGTTAAACACAGCAATCAACCCCAAACCGTTAAACCCGTTTTTGCCACGGAGGAAAATAACTTTAATTCTGCCACAGATCGGGCATGGCAACGGAAAGCCGAGATGAGAAAGCGCCGTCTGGAGTTGGGAATTGATGGTCAGTTTTTTAAAAATCTCGTCAATGAATTGTTTAACCTCCGCTATGGGGATATCAAAGAGGAAAAACAGAAACAGGAACAAAGAGACATTCTAGCAGCAGAAATACTCGATCGCTTAGAACGTCTCGATTCTGGCACTAGAGAAGCATTAGGTAGCTACGACGAGCAACAGCGAGAAAAATGGCGAGAACAAGTGAATCAGTTACGCTTAAGCAGTAGAGTCCTTAATTTACTCACTGATACCGCCTTTTTTCAGCTATTTCCCGAATTGACAGAAAGACCAAATTTTGATAGCGGTCTAGGTCAACTGTGGAGTGGCTTGGCCTGGAATCAGTTACAATCTTTACAGTCTGGCCTATCTTACCAAGCGATCGAAAGTTTAGACGCGGGGGGAGAGGAAGTTATCGAGGCAATTCTCAGCGAGGGGCAAGGAAAAGCCTATGCAATAAAATTGCGTTCCAGTAATCGGTTAGACTTAAATTTAGAGGCGGAAGGCGAAGTTTTACTATCTTTCTACTCTCCCACGGGTAATATTACCCTTTTAGATAAGTCTAGCGATCGGCAATGGTCCGGTCAATTACCCGAAGAGGGATTTTATGAATTAGTTATTTTCCCCCAATCTTCTACCCCTGTTCACTTTCGCTTGCAGTTAAAAGTAAGTCAATGACTTTAACTGTCAGGAGACAGTTATCAGTTATCAGTTATCAGTAAACTGATCACTGAAAAGCTCCCCACTTCCCAATTCATAATTTATAATTCATAATTTATAATTTATAATTCCCCTAATCTCCTTTTTTACTTTTTCCCATGTCTTTAACTTTCCAAGCTGTTATCGCTAAATTAAATGAATTTTGGGCCGATCGCGGTTGTTTAGTTGCTCAACCCTATGATACCGAAAAAGGTGCGGGAACCATGAGTCCCCACACTTTTTTAAGGGCAATTGGTCCGGAACCTTGGGCCGTTGCCTATGTGGAACCCTGTCGTCGTCCAACGGATGGCCGTTATGGCGAAAATCCCAATCGTTTTCAGCACTACTATCAATATCAAGTCCTAATTAAACCCTCTCCTGATAATATTCAGGATATCTATTTAGACTCCCTGCGGGTGTTAGGAATTAACCCAGAAGATCACGATATTCGCTTCGTGGAAGATAACTGGGAATCTCCCACCCTCGGTGCTTGGGGTGTGGGTTGGGAAGTGTGGTTAGATGGTATGGAAATCACCCAGTTTACCTACTTTCAACAGTGTGGGGGTATCGATTGTCGTCCCGTGGCGATCGAAATTACCTACGGTTTAGAAAGATTAGCCATGTATCTGCAAGATGTAGAGGCAATTAATAAAATTCAATGGAATGAAAATATCCTCTACGGCGATATTTTTCTGCAAAATGAAATCGAACAATGTACCTATAATTTTGAGGCTTCTAATCCTGAATTATTGTTTAGTTTATTCAGTTTATATGAACAGGAAGCTAAACAATTAATCGATCGCTCTCTGGTGATTCCCAGTCTAGATTATGTTCTCAAATGTTCCCATACTTTTAATTTACTCGATGCTAGAGGTGTGATTGCTGTAGCTGAAAGAACCCGTTATATCGGCAGAATTCGCAATTTAGCTCGACAGGTTGCTCAATTGTATTTACAGCAACGAGAAGCTTTAGGTTTTCCCCTACAAACGGTTTAGCGATCTGGTGCATCGCCAAAGATGCACCCCTACCAATTGTACTGCTCTTCTTTTAATAACTTCCTTTTATCAAAAATCCTATTTAAAAGTTATGGGAGAGTGGGGAAGAAAAAAAGATGTTAGTGATAACATCTTTTTGGCATTTTTTACAATTTAACTTCAATATCAACCCCTGCGGGTAAATCTAATTTCATCAAAGCATCGATTGTCTTAGAAGAGGGTTGGTAAATATCAATAATGCGGCGATGGGTGCGGGTTTCAAAATGTTCACGGGAGTCCTTGTCAACGTGAGGGGAACGCAGGACACAATAAATCTTTCTTTTTGTCGGTAGGGGAATCGGTCCGATCGCTGTGGCGTTAGTTCTATTGGCAGTATCGACAATCTTCTCACAGGAAGTATCGAGTAAGCGCTGGTCAAAAGCTTTCAAACGAATGCGAATTTTCTGTTGTTGTAATGTAGCCATAATTTCACCTATTGCAATTGTCAAGGTACGAGATAAAGACAGTAACGGAGCAGTTTTTTGTCATTAACTGCCCCGTTAATTAGTAGATCGGCCTACTTGATAATTTTGGAGATAACGCCAGAACCGATGGTGCGACCACCTTCGCGAATAGCGAAGCGCATACCCTGTTCAATAGCGATCGGGTTGATCAGTTCCACGGTCATTTTGATCCGGTCTCCCGGCATGACCATTTCTACGCTGCTGCCATCATCGGCGGTGTAGTCTTGGATAGTGCCAGTTACGTCGGTTGTCCGTACATAAAACTGAGGACGATAGTTTTTAAAGAAAGGAGTGTGACGACCACCCTCTTCTTTACTTAACACATACACCTCACCTTCAAACTGGGTGTGGGGTTTGATTGTACCCGGTTTAGCGATCACCATGCCGCGCTCGATTTCATCTTTTTGGATACCACGCAGGAGGATACCTGCGTTGTCACCGGCCATCCCTTCGTCCAGACTTTTCTTGAACATTTCGATCCCGGTGACGGTGGTGGGGCGAGTTGCTTTGATCCCGACTAATTCCACGTTATCACCCACTTTCACCTTACCGCGTTCGATCCGACCGGTAGCCACCGTCCCCCGACCAGTAATCGAGAATACGTCTTCTACCGCCATCAGGAAGGGTTTATCTATCGCCCGTTCGGGGGTGGGGATATAGCTATCCACCGCGTCCATCAATTCATAGATCGCATCTACCCACTCGTTTTCGCCTTTTTGGGCTTTGGGGTTTTTGGTCATGTAGTCGAGGGCTTCTTTCGCAGAACCGGCAATAATGGGGATATCGTCGCCGGGGAAGTCGTAATTGGTGAGAAGTTCGCGCACTTCCAGTTCCACGAGTTCCAGTAATTCCTCATCATCCACCATATCTTTTTTGTTGAGGAAGACCACCAGGTTAGGTACACCCACCTGACGAGCCAGCAGGATATGTTCCCGGGTTTGGGGCATCGGGCCATCAGCAGCCGAGACCACGAGAATACCACCGTCCATCTGTGCCGCACCGGTGATCATGTTTTTTACATAGTCGGCGTGGCCGGGGCAGTCCACGTGTGCATAGTGGCGATCAGCGGTTTCGTACTCAACGTGAGCGGTGTTGATGGTGATCCCGCGAGCCTTTTCTTCGGGAGCGGCATCGATTTCATCGTATTTTTTAGCTTTGGCATTACCTAGGGCTGCTAGGGTCATAGTGATAGCGGCGGTGAGGGTAGTTTTGCCGTGGTCAACGTGACCGATCGTACCGATGTTAACGTGGGGTTTCGTCCGTTCAAATTTAGCGCGTGCCATTTACTTTCTGTTCCTTTGTTTTTTTTCTTCTTCAGGTGGGTGAACAGTAATCAGTTACCGGGGAGTCAGTTTTAAGTTAGCAGTTATTCGGGTTGACCGATCGAATTTAAATGATCGGTTTGTCATCACTGCTCACTGGTCACTGATTAGCCGTTCCCTTTACTTTTGGTGATAATCGCCTCGGCCACGTTGCGGGGGACTTCTTCGTAATGGCTAAATTCCATGGTGAAGATGCCGCGTCCTTGGGTTTTGGAGCGAATATCAGTGGCGTAACCGAACATTTCCGCTAGGGGAACTTTAGCGGAGACTTTGGCGATACCAGTCTCGGTTTCTTGACCTTCGATTTGTCCCCGACGGGAGTTAAGATCACCGATGACGTTACCGATGAAGTCTTCGGGTACTTCCACTTCGACTTTCATCATTGGTTCTAGGAGAACGGGGGCAGCTTTCATCACCGCTTCTTTGATCGCCATAGAACCGGCAATCTTAAAGGCCATCTCGGAGGAGTCCACATCGTGGAAAGAACCATCTACCAGGGTTGCTTTCAGGTCGATGACGGGATAACCCGCTACGATTCCCGATTCGCAAGCTTCTTTCATCCCCTGTTCTGACGGGTTGATGTATTCTTTGGGGATAGCACCACCGACAATTTTGGAGACGAAGACAAAGCCCGAACCCGGTTCACCCGGTTCTAGTTCGATGACGACGTGGCCGTACTGTCCTTTACCGCCACTTTGACGGATAAATTTACCTTCGGCCCGCACGGGTTTGCGGACGGTTTCCCGATAGGCAACTTGGGGAGCGCCCACGGTTGCTTCGACTTTGTATTCCCGCAGCATTCGATCGACCAGGATTTCCAGATGCAGTTCTCCCATCCCGGCGATTACCGTTTGATTGGTTTCGGGATCAACTTTGACCCGGAAGGTGGGATCCTCATCGGAGAGAGCTTGCAGAGCTTTGCTGAGTTTCTCGATGTCCTGTTTGGTTTTCGGTTCCACCGCCACGGAGATAACCGGTTCGGGGATAAAGAGGGATTCTAGGATAATCGGGCTTTTCTCATCACAGAGGGTATCCCCGGTAATGGTGTTTTTCAGTCCGATCGCCGCTCCTAGATCACCAGCGCGCAGTTCATCCACTTCGATCCGTTCGTTGGATTTGAGGACGATCAGGCGAGCGATCCGTTCTTTGGTTCCTTTGGTGGAGTTGTAGGCGTAGCTGCCTTTGGCTAGTACACCGGAATAGACCCGCAGGAAGGTTAAACGACCGAAGGGATCGGCCATGATTTTGAAGGCCAGGGCTGAGAAGGGCGCATCGTCCTTAGCCTCCCGGATGGCCTCGCTGCCATCGGGGAGAATCCCTTTAACGGCCGCTACTTCCGAGGGTGAGGGTAGGTAATCTACCACGGCATCGAGGAGCAGTTGTACCCCTTTGTTTTTGAAAGCCGAGCCGCAGAGGACGGGAACAATTGTACCAGCAATCGTCCCTTCCCTGAGACCGCGTTTGATTTCGGCTTCGGTGAGTTCTTCACCTTCTAGATATTTTTCTAGGAGTTCTTCATCCGCTTCCGCTACAGCTTCCACTAGCTGTACGCGGAATTCTTCGGCCTTTTTCAATAAGTCTTCGGGAATGTCGGTTTCTTCTATGTCTTTCCCTAGATCGTCCTTATATATATAGGCGCGCATCTTGACGAGATCAACGATCCCGCTCAGTTCGCTTTCTGCGCCGATCGGCATTTGGATGGGAACGGCGTTAGCTCTGAGGCGATCTCTTAATTGTTCGTAAACTTTGAAGAAGTTCGCTCCCGTTCTGTCCATTTTGTTGATAAAGGCAATCCGGGGTACTTTGTACCGATCGGCTTGTCTCCAGACGGTTTCCGATTGGGGTTGTACACCACCAACAGAGCAGAAAACCGCTACTACTCCATCGAGTACCCGCATGGAACGTTCCACTTCAATGGTGAAATCGACGTGGCCGGGGGTGTCAATGATGTTGATGCGATGATCTTGCCAACTGGTACTGATGGCGGCGGCGGTGATGGTGATTCCCCGCTCCCGTTCCTGTTCCATCCAGTCGGTAATTGCCGTTCCGTCGTGGACTTCGCCCAGTTTATGGGCGACTCCCGTGTAGAACAGGATTCTTTCTGTTGTCGTTGTTTTGCCCGCGTCTATGTGAGCGGCGATTCCGATGTTTCGCACTCTCTCTAGCGGGATAGTCCGTGCCACAGCAACCTCCTTGCTTTGCTTGCCAGTGATGGGGTTTTGTTCTAGGATTTTTTACACTATTTACAATTCTATACTTTTCTTGACAGTTTTTTGGCGGCAGCGGTGTGATCCACCGCCCTTAAAGTATCTTTAAAGTATCTTTCTTAGTAACGATAGTGGGCAAAGGCTTTGTTGGCCTCTGCCATCCGGTGGGTTTCTTCCCGTTTTTTGATCGTGCCGCCGGTTTCATTGGCCGCATCCATGATCTCGTTGGCCAGTTTACCTGCCATGGTTTTGCCGCCTCTGGTTCTGGCATAATGGACTAACCAACGTAGTGCCAATGTACTACCGCGATTGCTGCGTACTTCCATCGGGACTTGATAGGTGGCTCCACCGACCCGGCGGGCTTTCACTTCCACCAGGGGGGTGGCGTTTTTAACGGCTTTTTCAAATACTTCTAGGGGTTCTTGACCGGTACGTTCGCCGACGGTTTTCAGGGCATCGTAAACGATGTTAGCGGCTAGGGACTTTTTGCCCGATCGCATAATCCGGCGGATGGTCATGCTGACTAAACAGCTATTGTAAACGGGATCGGGGGGAATAGGACGTTTTTTGACGTTTTTACGGCGAGACATCGGAGTATTCCTGAATTTTCTAGGTTAACTTTAACTTTTGCTTGACAGTCGGATGATTACAGCCCATCTCAAACCCTCTCCTGCGAGTTTTCAGTCTCTTGGGTTAACTTTGACCGACTCGGTGGGAGTATTTTCTTGGTTAATCAATTCCCTGTTTATTTAGCGGCGGGTTTGGGGCGTTTGGTTCCGTACTTAGACCGCGCCTTTTGACGGTTTTTCACCCCAGTGGCATCGAGGGTGCCGCGAATGATGTGATATCTGACTCCGGGTAGATCTTTGACCCGACCGCCGCGAATGAGGACGACCGAGTGTTCTTGCAGGTTATGACCGATACCCGGGATGTAGGCTGTCACCTCAAATCCAGAGGTCAAACGTACCCTAGCCACTTTCCGTAGGGCTGAGTTGGGTTTTTTCGGTGTGGTGGTATATACTCTTGTACAAACTCCCCGACGTTGGGGGCATTGTTTGAGGGCGGGAGATTTGGTTTTTCTTTTCGCTTTGGATCTTTCGTCGCGTATTAATTGCTGAATGGTGGGCATGATAGGGCTGTATCTAAGGTTACTCTGAACTCCTTTTACCGAAGGTCAAATCGTTGACAAAAGGCCATTATAGCAAATTGTCGCTGTTGTTGTCAAGTCGCTTATTGTGCTTTTCTCCGGTTTAGAGGTTTAGAGATTGTCTTTTTCTTGGGCAGCGGCGGCACTTAATTTGAGCGTTATTAGGCGATAAAATCATATTTTCGTTGTTTTGGCTTGCTAGTGCAATTTTAGCATAATTATCACCTGATTTATCGGCTAATATCTGAAAAACTGTCTCTAGCTAACCTCATTTTCAGAACTGGTGTCTAGACTATTAGCTCTTAACGCTATATTTAGAGCTTTTGTACTGGATGCACCAGAGGCTACCATAAAATATTGTTAACCTCAAAGGTTAACAATATTACAAGAGTCATCTACAATTGATATTGTCTTTAAGGAAAAAAAATTTGAGAACGAATGCAATAGCCAAAGACTACTGAAAAAACAGTATGGAGAGAAGATGGCTAAGAAAATCAGGCAAAGACTCGACGACTTAAAAGCAGTTATTGTCCTGGAGGAAATGCGATCGCTTCCGGGACGTTGCCACGAATTATTATATAACCGTGCTGGACAACTATCCCTAGATTTAGTTCATCCCCTCAGACTAATTTTTGAGCCGGCTAATATACCGATTCCTCGAAAAGCAGACGGGGGAATTGATTGGAAGAAAGTAACCGCAGTCGTAATTATTGGCATAGTTGACACCCATGACTAATACTATTGAGAACAGATATGCACCGGATTTTATTTCTCCACCGGGAGAAACCCTTGCCGAAATCCTAGAAGAAAGAAATATGTCTCAATCGGAACTTGCCCAACGCATGGGCAGACCGAAAAAGACTATCAATGAGATCATAAAAGGTAAAGCGGAGATTACTATCGATACCGCCTTACAGATAGAGTTAGTGTTAGGAACTCCCGCTGGTTTCTGGATAGAGCGCGAAAGACTTTATCGGGAATATTTAGCGAGAAAAAACGAGAATCAAAGATTAAAAGGTTATTTAGACTGGTTAAAACAAATTCCTTATCGGCAGATGACTAAACTAGGCTGGCTCAAGTTTTATGAGGATAAAATAGAGCAATTACGGGAGAGCTTGAATTTTTTTGCCGTTGTTTCCCCTGAGCAATGGGAGGAGATTTGGGGGATAAATTTATCGATTGATTTTGGAAAGTCTCAGGGGTTTGAGAGCGATCAAGGGGCAATAACAGCATGGTTACGTCAAGGAGAAATAGAGGCATCCAAAATTAATTGTGCTGATTACAACGAGTTGAAATTCAGAGATGCCTTGC
Organism: Microcystis sp. LE19-84.1B; assembly: GCF_027531875.1. Classification (NCBI taxonomy): domain Bacteria; kingdom Bacillati; phylum Cyanobacteriota; class Cyanophyceae; order Chroococcales; family Microcystaceae; genus Microcystis; species Microcystis sp. LE19-84.1B. The sequence goes on from NZ_JAPZSR010000042.1 coordinate 11,269, forward strand.
AGCAAATTCGTTCGTTAACTGTTAAGTCGATCGAAGTATTTCAACCGCAAATGATCGAGCTTTGTGCGGCAGCGGGAGTTGCCTTGGTTTTTGTTCCTGAACTTCCGAAAACAAGGGTATGCGGTGCTACCCGTTGGTTAGGTTCTCAGAAAGCTTTAATTCAATTGAGCGATCGATACAAAACCAATGATCATTTTTGGTTTTCTTTTTTTCATGAAGCTGGTCATATTTTATTACATGGGAAACGAATTTTATTTTTAGAGGGGCAAGAAGATATTCAAGATACAATAGACCTCTTGCATAATTTTTTTATGGTATAATATAAGGTTTTGCTTTTTTCTCAATTCTTAGATTGAAGTGGAAAAAAGAATAAAATGTGATCTTAGGTCAGGAAATCATCTATAATTTTGCTATGTTTATTAGCAAA
>NZ_JAPZSR010000411.1:0-12564 GCF_027531875.1 Microcystis sp. LE19-84.1B
TGAAATGGGGCGAAAGTCTGTGGACTCTGTGTAAGACAGTACATGGTTTTTTAACTGTGGTATGCGACGGTGGTGGAAGCAGAAACTTAAATCGTGAGGTTTAGGAATCGCCGCACTTTTAGGGCGGCGAGGATGTCAAAAGTTCCATTGCCTCTTTACTTCATCAACACTAGCAGTAACAGCATCCACACTGGCTGTTCCTTGCAAAATAGCTCTTTCTAACATCTCTAGCATCGTATTTGAGAGAGTCGGCTGCTCTTGTAAAATTCTCAGCAGGATATTATTAATTCGGGAGTAGGAATTAGTTACCCTCTCTCTGGCATTAGATAATTCTTCTAATTCTGATAATGTCCGTTCATTTTCCCCATATTCTGTAAAAAGTTGCCATTCCGTTGCCGATGCGTACTCGGTAATGATTCGGTAGTTGACGCAGTAGATCAAAAATGCTCGTTAAGGTTTCCTCCGGTAATGTAGCCATATTCAATTATTTCTATTATCCCCAGTCTATCATCTGGTTGGTACGAGGTAATCCTGTTGAATTTAGTTTGCGATCGAGTTGAGGGTCAGTCAAGGGAGAAGGAAAAGGCGAATCCGACATACTGCGCCAAAATATCTCACGGAATGAGGATAGGTCGCCTGAGAAGGAGTAAAACAGGGGAAAGGAAGCGATCGCTAGTGTGAGAGATATATAACTTAAGATTTGTGACGCAATCGCTACAAAGCAGAATTAATAGTTCCAGTGGTTCAGGGAGATGAACTGATTAGCAAGAGGGACGTTAGCAGTTTCGAGATTGGCGATCGCATTGACAATTGCCTTAAAACTCATTTTCTTTGAGGGATTTGCCTCTTGATAAATTGCCAAAATTCCGGGATGATGGGAATCCGCAGCATGGAGAGACTGAAAGTCACGGCAGTTAAGGGTCAACAGGATGCGATCAGCATTTCTAGCATAGTCCAGAACTATGAAATCTGGCTGACTCATCAGACCAGCTTCGTTAACTGTAATCACTTCATGTCCAGCCTGTCGTAGCAATTTCACCAACACTTTATCTTGGGCATCTTCATCAATGAGTAACTTTAGGCTCAAGGGCTACTCCTCTCGCTTCTAGGTAACGACGTTCTGCGTCCGCTTCCTGCTGCAACAGTTCTTGATGAGTTTGGCAGTATTCAATTGCTTCGAGAACGGCGGCTAAGGGTAATTCTTTGCTGTCGGCGACTTCTTCAGGAGTCATTTTGTTGGCGATCGCATCTGACCAAACAGTGAAAGCTGTCAGCTTGCTGCCTTTGACGTATAGTTGCTGTCGCCAGGAATGAGGACGTTTCTCTAAATACTGCCATTGAGTTTTCGCTACGTTGGTAGTCATGCTGATGCCTTGATCAAAGCTGGTATCCCTAGTCTATCAGCTAGTTAGTGCGAGGGAATCTTCCCCTGTGAATCGCTAGTTAGGGAGAATAATGTAAAGATTTATTAAAGTGTAGCTTAGGATACAGTTGTTTTTTTGTGATGTGTATCCTCCTGTTGTCTGCCTTTGACGTTGGCTGGGGGTGCTGCTTGACCTGGCTGCGAAGGATGCGATCGCCTAACATTTTGGGAAATTTACCAAATTCTTTGAACGGGGTAACGGTCAAATATTTCATCAATGCTCAGAATAGGCATAATTTCGGTTATTGATTGGGATATTAAAAGTCGATCAAAGGGGTCTTTATGATAGTGGATAAGGGTTGCTAGTGTCCAGATATGAGCCAGATCAATAGAAAGTATTTCTAGATTATTAATGGTTATTTGATTTTTAATTAATTCCTGTAAGGATGGGTTAAGTTGTAATTTTCCCAGTTGCAGTTTTATTTGCATTTCCCAGACACTAGCAACGTTTAAAAACAAGCGATTATTTCGATCAAATAACAAATCTTGCCCGGTTAGTGATAGTTTTTCTGAGTTAATTGACCACCAAATAAAGCTATGGGTATCTAATAAAAGTTGCATGGGTTAAGTTGCAGGCAAGAGTTCATCGGTTAGGGGTTCGTTAAAATCATCGCTGATCCAGCCTTGACCTTGATATAATCCTGCAATTCTACCTGTTTGGGTTATTGGGGTTTGATGGTGTTGATTGACTATAGATTCCAAAAAATCGAGAATTTCTTGTTGTTGTTGGACAGGTAATGTCTGAAGGGTTTGCAACAAAGGAGAATTGGTATCTAGGTCAGCATTGTTCATCACGATTTGATTTGAGGATTTTGGGGGAATACCTCAAGGATAGCATGGGTTTTCAGAGGTGAGGGGACAAGTTACGGATGGTGCGATCGCACTACTGAAGTCGGATCGGGTTTCTCTGTCTCGTCTTCTGGGGGTTGTTTATTCTGGTTCTGGGTTTTCTTGATAGAGATTGGGAGAAAAATGTAAAAATTTATTAAATTGTAGATTTTGATACTTTTTTAATGAGGATAGTGTGCATTATTCTGTTGTCTGCCTTTGGCGTTGGGTGGGGCTGTTTAAGCGGTTGATTGATATAATGACAATGTATTTACCGAGCAGTCAAAAATGTTGCTGAAAATCATACAAATCGGCAATTCTCAAGGAATTACAATTCCTCAAGCGATTATGGAACAGTGCGAACTCACTGATGAAGTCGAAGCGATAGTCGAAGGTAAAAAAATTATTCTGAGTGCTAAAAAGAAGGTGAGAGAGGGGTGGACTGAATTATTTGATGACGAACCGCTCGAAGCAGAGTTACAGGATTGGTTAGGAGTGGAAAACGAGTTCGAGCCAGAAAATCTATGGTAGAAAGATTTGCTGTGGTTCTAGTGGAACTCGATCCGACTAGGGGTTCCGAACTGCAAAAAACCCGACCTTGTGTCATTATGAGATATGATTGATCTGGTTGCCTATTAGTCTAAGTCAAATGAACATTGAACAAGTTATCATTAAAAACCTAAGAAAACTTCCCTTAGAAAAACAACAAGAAGTGTTATCCTTCACCGAATCTCTCACCTCAAGAATTTCCCTCCCTTCCCCAGATTATAGTCTCACTCCCCAGGAAAAAGCTCAAAAATGGCAGAAAGTAATCGCTAAACTTCCTAAAACAAGTGCGAATTTACCTGATGAAGCTTTACACCGTGACACTATGTATGAAGACTAATGACTCAATATTTACTGGATACTAACATTTTGCTTCGGGCGGCTGATAGGTCTTCAGCAACTTATTCTCTTGCTAATAATGTAATTACTCAAATCGTTGAAACAGCTAATGAATGTGTTATTATTCCTCAAGTTTTAATTGAATTTTGGGTCGTTGCAACCCGACCCCTTGATGTTAATGGTTTAGGTTGGATTCCAGCACAAGCTACAAATTATGTCAATGATTTATTAGATAACTTTACATTAATTGCAGAAACCCCAGATATTTTTCCCCTTTGGTTTCAATTAGTCACCATCTACAACATTAAAGGAAAACGCACTCATGATATTAGGCTTCTTGCTGTCATGAAAGCTTCTAACATTACCCATTTATTAACCTTTAATCCTGATGACTTTATCCCTATTCCCAATATTACCATCGTTCATCCTCAAGATTTCATTAATTCCCAATAATTAGGCAGCAAATCCGACACACTGCGCCACAATCCCTCACGAAAGAGGATAGTTTGCCTGAGAAGGAGTAAAACAGAAGAAAACACCTGAGACTCCTTCTTCTGTGAATCACTGTTTTATGGCGAAAGGAGAAACAGCAGTCTAGAAAAGAGTTCTGGTATTATTTATAGACATCGCCGCGAGGTTTAATAGTTGTAATGACCTATAGATTGTTATCTCTATCTTCAAAAAACAACACTCGATACTTACCCACTCGCAATCTTAGTTCATCTCTTCCGTAAAGGGGTTTAATATCTAATTTTGTAGAATCCGAAATCAAAGTATCCAAAGCTTCAAGAATACGAATTTGGTCATTTTTTGGCATTCTTTCTAAGTAGCGTTCTGCTTGTCTAAGTAGAATATAATCAGCCAAGTTTATCTCCAAATAGTTTGTATTTTAATTCTGTTGAAGTGATTCCAGTATCTCGACCGGATAAATAATCTTGCCATGCTGCTTGGCTTTCAGCAAGTTCTTCGGCTGGAATGATCTCATCGTCATCTTTTGGCGCTAGGGTCGGCTTGATGATAGTTTTTAAATCCTCTAAAAGTTGCAACTTATCCGTAAGGGGAAGATTTTCTATTTGGCGGAGGATTTCATAGTAAGTTGTCATAGACCTTGATCGTATCAGATAATCCGAACACACCTCGAATAATACCACATCCAGATACTAACCAAAAATGGTCAAAGCGGTGGGCTGTTCACAACCGATTCGGTTCTGCGGTTTCTTTATCGGGATTAAGAAAAGAATATAAAGATTTATTAAACTGTAGCTTTTGATACAGTTGTGGGGGGGGGAGTGTGTATGCTTCTGCTATCTCCCATTGGTGTTGGGTTGGGCTGTTGCTTGACCTAGCTGCGAGAGGATAATTCCGAGCTTTGAATTGACAAAACGATAAACTTCGTGAAAACCATGATGACAAACAATACACTGACAAAAACTTTTACCTTTGGGGGTATTGTATTTACCATTCTAGCTGGCTCAGGTTTCTTAGCTTCACAAGCTCAAGCAACCGTAATAACAAATGGATGTGCTGCTACGAACCAATTCTGTACTCTTTCTGAACTTTACGGAGGTGCGAGTATCCAAGTTGGTGATAAAGTCTTTAGTGATTGGGTAGTTGTAAATGAAGCTGGTAAACCTGTCAATGCAAGTGATATTCAAATAAGTGGCATTTTTCAAGATACAACCGCACCAGGAATAAAAATCAATGCTCTGAATGGTGCTTTCTCCGTTCCCGATTTTTCTAGTCTATTTTACGATTTTGACTTCAAAGTCACTTCTCTAGGGCCATTAATTAAAGATTTTAGTTTAAGATTACCAACCGATGGATATACGTTGAATGGTTTAGGAACTATAAGTATTGTTGAAATTGTTGGCACTACTTGTGGTTCAGATAATTTAGGTGGTGGTATAATAGACGTAGGTTCAACTGGGCTAGAAGTTACAGGAGAATTTACTCCCCAACAAATGGTGTGTGTAAGAAAAAGTATCTTTATCAGTAATATAAATTTACCAGGAGAAGGCTTTCCTCCCATCGGAATTACTATGATAGAACAACGCTTCTCTCAAGTCCCCGAACCCAACTCGACCCTCAGCCTCCTCGCTCTCGGTACTCTCGGCGCAGCTTCAACCCTGAAGCGCAAACTAAAACCCTCTCAATCCAGCGAAAAGGAAACCAGAAAAGTAGGCTAAATTGTTTCTAAAAATACCATAAATGTCCCTTCATTCAGTCGTTTGAAGGGGTGTTTTTTGTCTATTGTTTATTGTCTATTATTTAATTGTTGCTAACTAATTGACAACAAGAGCGTTTGGCTCTTCTGGTTTCTGTGTGGAAACGAAGTCTATACTGATAGAATATCCGCAAAATAGTCTTAAAAGTTTTGTCCAGTAAGCATTTCACGATTCCATAAGCAAAAATTATCACACAAAGCCGAGAAGAGCCAGCGTTTTTTGTGGTAAAATAGCTAGACTGGTGTAAATATAGTAAAAGCTAAAATGTCTGTCACCCATATTAATAATCTTCAAGACCAGATTTTGCAAAGTATTAAGACTTTACCGCTAGAAAAACAGCAACAAGTCCTTGAATTTGTCAAATCCTTACAAAGAAATTCACGTTTTCAGAAATGGGATAATATTTCAGATGCAGAAGCACAAGCGTTACAAAATGAATTTGCTCAAGAGGATATTAGCTTTTCAGAAAGTATTTTACCCGATTATTTATCTCACCTTGAACAAGAGGATAAGAAATAAATGCGAGGCGATATTTATCTAGCTGATTTGAATCCGATTCGTGGTTCAGAACAAGCTGGTATTCGACCTGTTATTATTGTCCAACATAACAATATCGATCGCTTCACTAGCACTGTTGTTGTAATTCCATTAACCAGTAATTTACGTCGCGCACAAATCCCTGGAACAATGGTTATTCCCGCAGGACAAGGAGGCTTAAATCAGGAATCAGTAGTCTTATGTTATCAAATTGTTGTTATTGATAGACAACGACTTCAGCGACAGTTAGGGACACTTTCTTCTAGTTATTTACAGCAATTGGAAGAAGCGATGCGATACACATTAGATTTAACATAAAACCCTAATATGAATGTTTAATTAGTTTAATTTTCTGTCTGGAAAACTTGAACTTTAAGTCTCCTATTACTTAGTACACTCGGCGCAGCTTCAACCCTCAAGCGCAAACTAAAACCATCCAAATCCTCAGAAAAAGAAACCACAAAAGTAGGCTAAATTGTTTCTAAAATACCATAAATGCCCCTTCATTCAGTCAATTGAGTAGGGGCATTTATATCGTATTTTTATGTTATCTTGAGGGTATTTATACCGCTTTGCGGAAGGCAAAAGTCTTATACCATAAGCTTTTTATGTTCCTAATTTTTACAATCCAAATCAATCATTAATGCTACCAGCATAAAATAATTAAAAAATAAGTCCACATCCCTATAACTTTGAAAACTTTACTCTTCTGGAATAAAGTGATAAACCAAACGATGCTGACAGAACAAATTAAACCTTTAGCCAAGCAAAAATATCCACTGCTGATATTGACCAACGTTCTAAACCTTTAATCACCGCTAAAGGCTCATTATTTCCTTCGGTTGCAATATGTACTTTCGGTAATCCTGTTTGAAAAACGGTGACTGACTTTGCTGAAGGATCAATCAACCAACCTAATTCTGTTCCTTGTTGTAAACAGAAAATAATCTTTTCCATCCCTAAGGTAACAGATTGTTCAGGAGACATAATTTCAATAATCCAATCGGGATAACGTAAAAATTGATCGGCCATTTCTCCATCTAGATCTCTTGGCAAATTCTCCCAACGAATCACCGCCATATCTGGCACAATTGAACGTTCTGCAAAAGTACAACGCAATTCAGGTAGAGCATAAGCTAATTTTTGAGGTTTAGTCTGTTGATTAATGGCAGAGGCTAACTCAAATTGTAAGATGCTGTGTTTTCCTTTGGCCATAGGTTTTTGAGTGACAATTCCATGATAATATTCCCTAGCAGGATTAGTTTCTGGAAGGGCAAGAAATACTTCGAGGGGAAGGGCTTGTTTATCTTCTATTGTGGTAAACATTGATTGATTTCTCCGATCTTGAGTTGTTTTCTATTATAAGCTCCTGATTCCTTACTCTCAGGTAAGTTTTTGATTTTTGCAATAGGTCTAATCTAAAAATACGGGTTTTTCTTTAAGCTCTAGCACGAAAAACTTGATTAGCAGTCAGGTTTAACTCTGGAAAAACTCCTGAAATAAGACGTTGATCCTGTTTAAATAAATTACCTTGATATTCTCCATCGATTAATTGATAGATAGAAATGGTGGGTTCTTTGGGGCTGCCGATATATCGGGCCGAACCTTTGGCTAAATAATCGATAATCCAATATTCGGCAATTCCTAATTGTTCGTAGTCGTCGAATTTTTTCAGATAATCATCTCGCCAATTGGAACTGACAATTTCAATAATTAATTTAGCTGATGTTGCCAGAGAAATTGAGGAAGCAGTTTCCCAATAGGGATCATTAACTAGATTTTCTCTGTCTAAGACAATAATATCGGGTAGATAACCCGTATGAGAGCGAAGGGGTTTTACTGCGGCCGTATTGGGGATAAAATAGGGCAATTGCCGTCTTCTAATCTCCAATCCTAACTCGATGGTCATAAAACCGCCAATTTCTTCGTGTTTTCCGATCGGTCGCATCATGGCTAATAATTTTCCTGCGATTAATTCGTATTGTTGTCCATCATCGGGATATTGATTGATATAGTCATCAAAAGTCAACAATTGGGGGATAGTTTGGGTTGTGGTCATGGCAGTTAGGGTAAATAAGAGAGATGATTTTTCTAGATTCTAACTCGATTAACGACGTTGCCACCAAGTCAATCCAGCTAGGGTAAATCCTACTAAAGGCATCACTACCATCGCTATCCAAAAAATCGCGTTAGCTTGCAGGGGATTTAAATTAATTCTTCTATTTTCTGGTTCCTTAGCCCGGATAGATAAGGTGGCTGTTTCACCACTGGCTAACCACTGCACAGAATTTAAAAATATATCTCCGTTTAACTGTTGTTCAAATAGTCCATCGCTGGCAAAGCTGGCATTACCAATCACGATTAATTTACCTTTTTTTCCCGTCAGAGCAACTCCTAAATCAAAGGGTCCAGCTAAATCTTTTTCAGGGTTAAACTGGAGATTCTGATCATTTAAATCACTCTCAGCCCACATTTTATCATTAGTAATCATTAAAGATACGGCTTCAATTCCTTCGATGGGAACGGTAGCGATGGGACGAGCAAAGGGAAAGATAGAAATACCGTTGGCAAAATCGCGAGTAATCGGATGATTGCCGTAATTGGTAATAATGGGACTAGCCGGACCTAAACCGATGATTTCCCCGGCACCAGAAGCATCAATAATAATCCGATTATCTAGTTTCACACCCCAAGAGGTTAATAAGGGTTCTAATCCGGTTTCGGTTTGGGGGTCAATCAGTAATAAAATTTTGCCCCCTTGCTCAAGATAGTTTTTTAAAGCGGTGACTTCCTGGGGAAATATTTTTCTTTTGGGACTGGCAATAATAATGACATCGGCATTATTGGGAATGGTGGAACGTTCCACTAGATTAAGTGGTTCTACTTGATAACCTTTTGCTTCTAAACTATTGACTGCTTGCACTAATCCACCTTGAGGTTCTTTGATGGCATTTTCTCCATGACCTTGCAGAAAATAAGCGGTTAAAGTGCGATTGGTTTTAGCGGTTTCGATGGCGTTACTCAGTTTCGCTTCGGTGAGACTTTCCTCTTCACTAATGGTTTTTAGGGGTTGTTTTTTGTCACCATACTGTAGATAGACTCTAGACAGATTATCATCAGCTAGTTTTTTAAATTCTTGGACAATATTGGGTTTTTTCTCCGGGTTAACTATCTCGTACTGAAATTGGGGATTTTTGCGTTGATAATTAGCTAAAAGTTCCTCTTCGTTGGCACTGATTCCCCGGGTTGAAAAAATCCAGACTTTAACGGGTTTTGACAGATTGGTTAATAGTCTTTCGGTTTGGGGGGATAAACTAAAGATTTGGTTTTCGGTTAAATCAACTCGATAGGGATAACGGAGAGCGAGAAAGTTGATTAAACCGATAACGCTGAGGACAATAATAGTAGTAATGAGGGTTTGAGTGCCGGTGCGGGTACTTCTTTTTTGCCAAAAGTCTTTCTGAGTGATTACTGATAACAACAGCCACCCTAGAAACAGAATAGCCCCGGCAATTAATAACCCCAGAGAGAGGGATGACCATTGACCGGAGATTAACCCCACTGTTAAGCCAGCACTACCCAGAAAGAGGGCGGGTATATAGAGAAATTTACTGTATTTTTGCCAGGATCTCATAGTTAGTTTCTTTGATAACGGTCCGCTTCGATCGCTTGAGTAGTTAGGAAGATTCCCAGCAGAATATAACTGAGGAGGATGACTAAACTACTACTGTCAAAAATTCCCCGCACGAAATTGTTAAAGGGTTGATACCAAGATAGATGGGAGAGCAATTCTTTCAAGAAAAATCCAATCTGTTCTCCCACTTCTCCTCCAATGCGATCTCGAAAGAAGGTTTCGGCATTGTTAGCAATTACATCCAGTATCCAGATAAATAAGATGGTGATAAAGGTGATGATGTAAGCAAGGATAGAACTATTGGTGAGGGAAGATATAAACATCCCGATGGCTAGGATGGCGGCTGCCAGTAAAATTAATCCTAGATGAGCTAGTAAAATACTGGCTATATTCACCGGGGGAACTGCGGCACTAAAAACTACTATTTCGTAAATCCAGATGGGGGTAATCATCACGGTAAAAAAGGCCAGCACTCCCAATAATTTACCGATCGCTATACTCCAATTAGTCAGGGGAGAAGTGGCTAAAAGTTCTAGGGTTCCCTGTTTTTTTTCCTCTGCGTATAATCCCATAGACAGGGCTGGCAAAATTACCAACAATAAGGAGGATAAAATAATGCCGATGAAAGTGGTCATAAATTCAGATACCGTATCTCTGGCTACCAGAAATCCCGATTGTTCCTGAATACCAATATCGAGAATAATGCCGTAGAGAAGGGAGTTAAAGAAAAATCCTGCTACTAACCAAAATATACCCATAATGATATAGGCATTAGCGGCGGTAAAATAGCTTTGAAATTCCTTGCGAAAAATCGCCCAGATATTATTGATCATGTCTCTCCTCTTGCTGGTTACTTTCCCCGCTGCCGATTACTTCCAGAAAGATGTCTTCTAGGGTTTTACGGGTGCGACGCATTTCTAATAAGTTATAACCATTGTTGACAACTATTCTAGCAAGTTCTGCCCCTAGGTTTGTCCCCGCTTGACCAACAATTTTAAGCAGGTTATCGCCGACTTTTGCCCCTTGCTCGACTTGCGGCAGTTGTTGAAGGATTTCTAGCAGGGAATCCCTATCACCTTCGATCTCAATTTCATAACTGGAACCAGCAGGGGTAGCGGTAGTAATATTATTGGCTACGATGCGACCCCGATTAATAATTGTCGCTCGATCGCAGGTAATACTCACTTCTGGTAAAATATGAGTGGAGAGAATAATTGTATGTTCTCCCGCTAAACTTTTAATTAGATTTCTTACCTCGATAATCTGTTTCGGATCCAATCCTACTGTCGGTTCATCTAAAATAATTACTGGTGGATCGTGTACGATCGCTTGGGCAATTCCCACACGCTGTTTATAACCTTTGGATAACTTGCGGATAATAACTTTTCTTTTTTCTAGTAACTGACATTTGCCTAAAACTAAATCTACCCGCGCTTTTCTATCCCCCGATGAGATACCTTTAATCCGTGCCACAAAATCAAGAAAACTTTCCACGGTCATCTCTGGATACAAGGGGGGATTTTCAGGAAGATAACCAATGCGACGACGCACTTCTAAGGATTGTTTATGTACATCGTATCCTGCTATCCTTGCTGTTCCCGTCGTAGCAGGAATATAACCAGATAAAATCCTCATAGTCGTGGTTTTTCCAGCTCCATTCGGTCCCAAGAAACCGAGTATTTCTCCTTTTTCTACGGTAAAATCCACGTCACTAATTGCCGTGGTCGAACCATAAATTTTACTCAGATGTTCCACTTCAATCATAAGCTTTATCAGTTATCAGTTATCAGTTATCAGTTACCAGTTACCAGTTATCAGATAGGAGTTTTCAGTCTGTTAAGTGACCAGTTCGGGGCTTTCTTTTCACTCGACGGAATCTAAAACCTAATTTGTTAAGCTAGAAGATTTGATGGACTTAGTTTCTAACCTTCTTTTTGGGTAGGAGAATTGCCAGATTCTTTCTTTTGCCTTTTGCCTTTTGCCTCTTGCCTGCTGCTCACTGATAACTGATTTTTCCCAGACTATGATCCTGATTAATTTCTACCACTAGCTCTGCTTGTTTGAGCAGGGGTGGGAGAAATAATTGCGGATGTAAACTTTTCCAAAAATACTTGACAAATTCCTCAATTTCTGATGGGGTCATACCTCCTTTTGTTTCGGCTGCCTGTCGCCATTGTAAACTGTAACGGTAGTCAAGGGGATAAAGAATCAGTAAGCGATCGATTTTTGACCAGAGGGGTAGATATTCTCGCAATCTTTGATTATTATCCCTGGCGAATTGTCGGTCTTCTTCGCTATTAATCGGATCGGGGGCATGATCAAAGACTGTTTCTTCTATTGGATTCATGCCCACAAACCAACCCTCAAAAAAAAGAATATCAACTCGTTCCACTTGTTCCGCTGCAATTCTATCTCCTTGTCCTTGATGCAGGGACTTGTCAAACCGCGGGATTAAAATCGGACTTTCTTGCTGACAAACCTGTTCTAAAACTTTAATTCCTAATGCTATATCATGAGTACCCGGTGGACCACGCCAGCGCAATCTTTCATCCTTTTGACGCAATTTTATTCGCTCATTATAGGTCTTATAAATATCATCTAAAGAGAGATTATTTACTTTTAAATCAAAATAGGCTAAAATAATCGACATTATGGATGTTAAGGTGGTCTTCCCCGTGCCTTGGGGAGCCAAAATGCCTTGAATCAACGGTTTTGCGTGGCTGCGTAGCTCTAGCACCCAAGGAATCCAGAAGCGCCAACAGCTGATCAAAATCTGATTTGGCTGATTTATCCCTAACTCCTGACATTTTTGCCAGACTCGCGGCCAGAGAATCGTTAATAGTTCCGCCCTTTCCTGTAGGATGAGAGGGTTAGTCTCCCTAAAACTTAAGGATTCGATCGCTAGTAATTCTTCTAGATCCGCCTCAGTTAAGGGATTTTTGTCGATTAATCCCTGTAAAATCGTCAAAATCTTCATAGCTGTTATATCAGAATTAGCCAAAAACTGTCCCAATGATTCAGGAATAATTATC
>NZ_JAPZSR010000269.1:0-2456 GCF_027531875.1 Microcystis sp. LE19-84.1B
CTGCGAACCGAGATATTCCATCAACTTCCTGCACGGTACAGAGCAGGGGCTGCACGAGGATATGGCAGTTTTTTATGTTCATCCTGCTAATCATTTAGTCGGTGTTTGGATTGCCTTGGAAGATATTTCCGCCGATGCTGGCCCGCTAATTTTTTATCCTAAATCTCATAAAAATATCAAAGTAACTGACTTTTTTCCAGACTATCCCGCCGTCAATCTTAAAAATATTACGGCCGCTCAAATTCCCCAATACCAAGATTATGTTAACCAGCGCGCCCAGAATTATGACTGTCAATCATTTACTGCTAAAAAAGGAGAGATTCTTCTCTGGCACGGAATGTTAATTCATGGTGGTGGGAAGATTAATAATAACCTGCTAACCCGTAAATCGATGGTCATTCATTTTATTGTCGAGGGTGGCGATTACAACGATCGGGCTTTGGGACCTTTTAATTGGTAAGATTAATTTACCAATAATAACTCGGAAATAATCGGACTAATTAGGGTTTGCTTAATAAAGGTAAAATATAGACGAGGTAAGGGGTTTGGGGCTTTTTTGCGAAGCAGGTGCAAGATTTTGAAAGTAGGGGCGAAGCATTGGGGCAATAACCTATCGCTGAAACCGTAGATTTCCTATCCGAATGCTTCTACTTTTTAAACACAATTTGCCGTAACTGATCACTGCTCACTGATTAAGCTGTAGCTTCTAAAAATACGCCTAAATTGCGGAATTTTTGATAACGAGATTCGCGCCGTTGTTGGGGAGTTAACACAGATAAAGCCTCTAAATTTTCATTAATAGCGGCTTTTAAATTGGCTGCCGCTTTAATCGGATCAGCATGGGCCCCTCTGGAGGGTTCAGGAACGATCTGATCGATAATATTTAACTCTTTTAAATCTTTTGAGGTAATTTTGAGGGCCACTGCTGCTTTATCGGATTTTTTGGCATCTTTCCAGAGAATGGCGGCACAAGCTTCGGGAGTCGCCACGGTATAGACAGAATGCTCTAACATTAATAGGCGATCGCCGACCCCAATACCCAAAGCACCGCCGGAACCACCTTCGCCAATAACAGTACAAATGATCGGCACATCTAAACGGAACATCTCCCGGAGATTATAGGCGATCGCTTCCCCTTGACCTAATTTTTCCGCTTCTACCCCCGCCCAGGCTCCAGGGGTGTCAATAAAGGTTAAAATTGGCTGATTAAACTGATGGGCGTGTTCCATTAAACGCATGGCTTTACGATAACCACCGGGGGCAGCCATGCCGAAATTTCTAGCCACATTATCCTTAGTATCCCGGCCTTTTTGATGCCCGATAATCACCACGGGACGACCGTTAAAACGGGCAACACCACCCACAAGAGCGGGATCGTCGTAACCACAGCGATCCCCGTGCAACTCGAACCATTCATCGGTGATTGCCTGAATATAGTCTAGGGTACTGGGGCGCCGGGGATGACGGGCTAATTGTAGCCTTTGGGAAGGGGTGAGATTGCTAAAAATCTCACGACGTAATTGATTAGCTCGTTCGTCTAGTTGACTAATTTGTTCCGAGACATCTACGCTATTTTCTTGGGCTAATTCTTTAATCTGTTCGATGCGGGATTCTAATTCGTAGAGGGGTTTTTCAAAATCTAGGAGAAAAATCTTTTTCTCGGTAGTCTCGTTTTTGGTCATAGGTTAGTGGCTAGAAGTTTACTGTTCGCTAAGTAGTTAGGCGTTAAAAATTATCAAATACCCCCCTTATCAAGGGGGGATTAAGGGGGGATCAGCACCCCCCTTATCAAGGGGGGATTAAGGGGGGATCAGCACTCCCCTTATCAAGGCGGGATTAAGGGGGGATCGACACCCCCCTTATCAAGGGGGGCGGGGGGATCAGAGGCAAAATCTATCTTCAATTTAATTATAACTACTTACTTAATCTTTTCTAGCTTACCGTTTTTCAGCGATCGATTATCGGCAGTTTCGGGATAACTGGGAGATAATTTCAGGTTATCGATCGAATTTTGTCAATTGTTGTATAATAATAGATCGTGCCTTTTTCACCCCAAGGAGGATTAGTTATGGCAGGAAGTGAACTAAAAGCGGATCTATGGGTTAACGAATATATTACCCCCTGGGACATTTATAGTCATGGGGTTTCGCGGATTTTAGCCTACAAAAAAACCGCTTTTCAGGAGATGTATATTGTTGAGTCGGGGGCCTATGGAAAAGCCTTGGTACTGGATGGGAAATGGCAATCTTGTACGGGGGATGAATTTATTTATCATGAAGCATTAGTGCAACCGGCAATGATTGCCCACCAAGAAGCAAAAACTGCTTTAATTCTGGGAGGTGGTGAAGGTGCGACAACGCGGGAGTTATTGCGTTGGAAAACAATCGAAAAAGTGATGATGATCGATATCGATGGGGATGTGGTGGCAGCTTGTAAGGAACATCTTCCCGAAATGC
>NZ_JAPZSR010000063.1:0-10603 GCF_027531875.1 Microcystis sp. LE19-84.1B
GAATGGCAGGGATTTAGACTAATTGAGGGACAATATCAAGCTATTTCTGCCAATGAGCAGGGTTATCTCTGGAGTGAAGAGTTAGGATTATATTTAGGCATATTTGACCGGAAACTGCGTTATTTTACCGTCGATGGTCAATTGGTTCCCACTCCCCAAGAAGCTGAATTACAGCAAAGACAAGCAAAGGAACAGATTCTTTTAGAAAAGGAACAGATTCTTTTAGAAAAGGAACAGATTCTTTCAGAAAAGGAACAGGAACGACAGGCAAAAGAACAGGCTCTTTTAGAAAAAGAACAGGCTCTTTTAGAAAAAGAACAAGAACGACAAGCTAAGGAAAAATTAGCGGCAAAATTACGAGAATTAGGCATCAACCCCCAGACAATTTAGCCAGTTAAAATTCCCCATTCCTAATTCCTAATTGATAATTTCTCATAGCTGTTATAATTAGAGCAATGTCCCAGCCAGGGGAAAAACTATGACAACTCTCGACATTTTACCAGAAGTCACCTGTCCCCCCACCGATTTATGGAGTGATGAACCACCCTTGGAAAGTGATTTACACCTGCAACAGATCATAATTCTTCTCAGTTGTCTAGAATTATTATGGCAAGAGAAAAACGATTACTACGCTTCCGGTAATCTGACTATCTACTATAACGAAGAACAACTGAAAAAGCGCGATTTCTGTGGTCCTGATTTTTTTGTGGTTTTAGATACAGAAAAACGTCCCCGCAAAAGTTGGGTAGTTTGGGGAGAAGGGGGTAAATATCCCAATGTAATCGTCGAGATTCTTTCCGATTCTACGGCCAATATTGACCGCACTAAAAAGAAAATTCTCTATCAAAATACCTTTCGCACTCCTAATTATTTTTGGTTCGATCCTAATACCTTAGAATTGCAAGGATTTAGACTAATTGCGGGACAATATCAGGCTATTCCCACTAATGAAAACGGCTATTTATGGAGTGAACAATTAGAACTATATTTAGGTATTTTTGACCGTAAACTGCGTTATTTTACCGCCGATGGTCAATTGGTTCCCACTCCCCAAGAAGCTGAATTAGAGCAAAGACAAGCAAAGGAACAGATTCTTTTAGAAAGGGAACAGATTCTTTTAGAAAGGGAACAGGAACGACAAGCGAAGGAACAGGCTATCCTCGAAAAAGAACAAGCTATCTTGGAGAAGGAAAAATTAGCCCAAAAATTACGAGAATTGGGCATTGATCCCGAAACTATCTGATTGATCAATATCTCTAAGTAGGGTTTGCTGAAAAAGTAGGGGCGAAGCATTCGGATAGAAAATCTACGGTTTCACCGATAGGTTATTGCCCGAATGCTTCGCCCTTACAGAACGCGGGCCGATGAAGACCCAAGGTTTTGAAGCACGATTCTCTCAAAATCTTGCACCTGTTTCGCGAAACAAGACCCTAAAACCCTTACCTCGTCTATATTTCACATTTATTCAGCAAACCCTAGTTAGGTGTTAAAAATTGTCAGTTTCCCCCCTTATTAAGGGGGAATCAAAGACAAAATTTATCTTCTATTTAATAGGTAATTCCTATCCTAGAAATGGTGGTAATTTAACCTTATTTTTCCTGTCTTTCTAAGGCTAATTGTACCAACTTATCAACCAATTGATAAAACTCTAAACTGGTGGCTTTCCAGAGTTGGGGATACATACTAAAGTTAGTAAACCCTGGCAGAGTATTAATTTCATTGATCAACACTTCCCCAGTATTTTCTACATAGAAAAAATCCACCCGCGACAATCCCGCAGCATCCACAGCTTTAAATGCTTCTACAGCCATTTCTCGCACTTGATCAGCAATTTTATCAGGAATATTAGCGGGAATCACCATACTCGATCGCCCGTCAGTATATTTAGTTTCGTAGTCATAAAAATCACTATCAAAAGTAATTTCTCCCACCAAAGAAGCTTGGGGATTATCATTACCTAAAACCGCACATTCGATCTCCCTTGCGGTTACTCCTGCTTCAATAATAATCCGTCGATCATAACTAGCAGCACTATCTAAAGCAGCCTCTAATTCTTGCCGGTTGCGTGCTTTACTAATACCCACCGAAGAACCTAAATTAGCCGGTTTAATAAAACAAGGATAGCCTATTTCCTCGGCGATTTGATCGCACAATTGCGGAAAAATACAGGGATTTGACCACACTTGCGAGCGGGTTACAGCCTTATACTTAACTTGGGGTAATCCAGCGGCTGCAAAAGCAGTTTTCATGGCAATTTTATCCATTCCCAAGCATGAACCCAGAACCCCACTACCCACAAAAGCAACCCGCATGAGAGTGAGTAATCCTTGCAAAGTGCCATCTTCTCCATTCGGTCCGTGGAGAATTGGAAACCAAACCTCGATTTCGCTCACTTCCGGGGGAAATTGCCAGATATTGACTTTTATATCACTCTCAATAGCTAGGGGTTGCCCAGAGGTTAAAATCTGTCTAGCAGTTGCTGCCGAATGCCAACAGCCATTTTTATCGATATAGAAGGGGATAACGGCGTATTTGTCAAGATTTTCGGGGTAATTAAAAGCTTGCAGGATCGATCGAGCCGAATTGATAGATACCTCGTGTTCTCCCGATCGACCACCAAACAACAATCCTACCTTGATCTTATCCATATTATCGAAAATTTGGGTTAAAACCCCGTCGTTTTACGACGGCTTTTCTTGATCTTTAATATAGCACTTAAGAACTTCCAGTGGCGCACCTCTCAGTTATCAGTTATCAGTTATCAGTTATCAGTGGGTAAGTTATCAGTTATCAGTGGGTAAGTTATCAGTTATCAGTAAAATCTTCGAGAATACGACTTTCGATCGAGTATTGCTCACAGATATGACTAATCTGCTCTAAAATGAGCGAGTTAAGAGGATTAGTGGTCATAATTTCCCTAAGAAGCTGCAAAAAATATAGCCTTTCCTATCAAGATGAAGTGTAGGCTAATTTGGTATTGATGACCGACGACTGACTCCCGAAAACTTCCTATCCTAAATTAATACCACAGCAGTGGCCACTTTGTCACGTGGTTAGTCATAAAAAAATGCTGCTCATTTATTGACTTAAATCTATAAATGAGCAGCCGTTTAGCTAGGCAGTCATTCTCAAGATAAGATTCCCAAGAGCGATGGTAAAGTTGAGACTAGAATTGAGGAGACAGTCGGGAAATTTTTACCTAATCAAGAAAAGATGGCTCTCTGAGTCCTTGGGTGAAAAATGTTCACCACGTCACATTATGGACGGAAGCTTTCATTGGTGGCAACTTAAGCAAAAAGCTTAATTATTAAGAGTAGCTGATCATTCAAGGAAAAGGAAGTTAAAAATGGTAAAATAAGGCGGATAAATCTAACAAATAATCTTCATTCCTACCCCTACTATTTCTTTAGGTTTCAGAGGGAAAGTAACCAAACAGTTTTTTATAATCAGAGGCTAGATATCCTCGGTGAAAAAAACCTAATTCTTCAGCAATTTCATAAATTAATTTTGTCTGATTATTTTGGTTAAGAGATTGATGTAAAGCATTAAGACGAAGCAATTTAAAATAATTGTAAGGAGACATTTGATAGAAGTCTTTAAATATATATTCTAAGGTGCGTTGACTTACTTCCAAGTCTTGACAAATCGCTGGGATAGTAAGATCAGAACGCAGATTTTTTCTCATCATTTCTTCTGCTTTTTTGAGGATATAGGTGCGTCTGATAGTGTTTTTAGGGGTTTTAATATCTTTGGTTACTACTAAAGTCAAAAGAAAATCTTTGACAATTTCTTCTTTTAATTTTTGCCTGACAAAATTCAATCTTAATGCTTTTTTTGTCCCAGATATTTGTTGCCAATCTAAATTAAATAGCATTTGGTAAAGTTGATGACAAGATTGTTGTAGATAACGAATTTTTTCCGCTGGGCAAATCACAATAGAAGAAGCGGAAGAATTTAAAAACTTTTTCGCTTCTGGTAGCTCTAAAGTTTGGCACAATTGTTGCAGATAATTATCATGAACGTAAAGCTGAAAACGATTGGAAAAAGGATGTTGAAAAACGGAAATTTCTGATTTAGGGGGGACAATGCCAAGACAGTTATTTTCTAATGAGTACAAATTTTGAAAGAAGACAGGATTCACCTGAAAAGGAATCGCAAAAACCCACATTTTAGAATGGGTTACTCCCGCAACATTCGTTAAACAATTACGTTGCGATAATTCTAACATCACTTCATCGATGATGATCCTTGAAAGATACCCTTCAAAATGATCACCACTGAGTTGTAAAGCATCTAAGTCGATAAATTCTCGATTCTGAAAATAACGAGAAAAGTTGCAAAAATATTCACTTTTAAAGGTTAATTCCTGAGAATTAATTAAAATATTGGTTTTATTGTCAAAAATAAACATCTATGTATAACTCCTTGGTTATTGAGTAAAATTAAACTTTTTTTGCCCATCAATTTAAAAACTTGCGTTTTTCGGATCATCTTAGCATAGAGGACTGAGTAGTATTGAGTTACAGCAGAGTTGATTTGTTAATTTTGTCCATCAGTGTAATCTAGGTTAAATCTCTCATCTCTCATCTCTCATCTCTCATCTCACCTTTGTAACCCCTAAATCAGGTTTTTATGTCAAGCTATTTTGAAAGCCTTGCTAGAAACCAGTTTTAGGGATAAGTATAATTACTCACTTGCATAAATGAGATGCTCCCATCTCTCAAATCTCTCACTTTTTTCCGTTATCAATTACTAAGGAGATTTCGATGGCTAAAGAATATATGCCAATTGAAGATTGGTCTGGATCTGTGGTATTCGGTGGAGAAATTCCTCAATTACGTCCCCCGGCATTTTCTGACGACTCAAAATATACCACATTTAGCTATACCCATTATCTAGAGGGATTGGAAATTTCCGATAGCTATACCTATGATCCAGGAGGATCAGAAATTTCCGAAGCTGTTGCTGGGGAAATCGCTACGTTCGCCGTTCCCCCGACAAATTATCCAAGGGAATTGGAAATTTTCGATAGCTATACCTATGATCTAGAGGGATCAGAAATTTCTGAAGCTGTTGCTGGGGAAATCGCTACGTTCGCCGTTCCCCCGACAAATTATCCAAGGAGATTGGAAATTTTCGAAGCTGTTGCCCCTAATATTAGCACTCGTTTCTATGCCATCGAAGCAACTATTGATTTCTCCAAAGCTAAAGGGGACTTACAAGGTGTTCTGATGGCGCAGGGTGGATATTTTGGTGGACATAGTTTCTACATCTATCAGGGAAAACTATGTTATGTCTATAACTGGTTAGGACAACAACAGAAGATCACCTGTGATCTTCCTCGTCTTAGTAGCGAGGTGACACTCAAAGTTGAATTTGCCAAACCAAAGATAATCGCCCCTTCCGATGAAAAGTTGGGTGACAGTACAATAAATAATATGAAACTGTATATTAATAACATCGAACAAAATGTCGATATTATAAGAACTTTATCAAATCATCCTCCTAACTTCCTAACTAAATATAAACACGAGATTCCTTACGAGTTTCAAGGTGCGAAGCTGCAAAGAATTATCGTTACCATTACCGATGATATTATACTAAATCCGTTGAGTAAAGGCTAGTTATGAGGAGAGGCAAAAGGCAACCCCCCCGACGTCGGGGGGTTGATTCATAGTAGGGTTGATTCATGAATCAACCCTACCTTGATCCCCCCTTAATCCTAGGGCGTTGACAATCCCCGCACTAAAGCGACGGGGATTCTTGGTTCAAAGAGATTACTTGCGTAAAATCGGTCAACTAGAAATGACGGGAAACGATTTTTTCGATGGTTGCTTGGGTATCCTGCAGCAGTTTCTCGCGACTATCGCTAGTATTAGTCAGACTAGGCACGAGATTACGAGCTTGTAAAGCCATGTGAAGCTGTAGTTGAGCTACATACTCGCGGATATCTTCACGGGTTTCCGATTGGTTAGGATGAAACATAGAGAAACTGGAAAGGTCTGTCTAGCTGATGGTGTCTTGTCGATAACTCCTATACAAGTTATCACGAGAGCTTAGGTTCCAGTCAAGGGTCGGCCGCAACTCTACACATTTCTCAACACAACTTATCTCTCTTTCATCAATCTAAGAGAGTTAAAAGGAGAAGAAAAGCCTGAAACCGATACAGAGACTATGGTTAAGCCTAGACCCGCCCAACGGTCAAATCTGTAGATAGGGGCTGCTGAAAAAGTTTTTCGTGGGGACAGGGGGGGGGTGGGGGGGTTTTGCCTTTTGCCTGTTGCCTGTCTTAATAAGTAGCCTATGCTCAACGGATTTAGTATTACTTGTGCAACAATGGTAATTCACCTCAGACAGTGATGCAATTCAGACTTGAATTGGCCTGAGCACCCCTCGAACCTAGGAAATTAATTTGGCATGATTACTTAATTTCTACGGGTTCTAAATTATCAGCAGGAGTAAAACCAAAGAGACGGGAATAGAAATAAAATTCTGCATCTAATGCTCGTTTTATCGATTCAGCTTGACGAAATCCGTGTTGTTCTCCCGCAAAGGGAAGGTAAGCAACGGGTAAACCCTTCGCCTTTAAAGCTTCTACCATCATTTCCGCTTGATTGGGTGGAACCACTCGGTCTTCTAAACCTTGGAAAAAGATCACCGGACAGGATAACTGAGCGGTAAAATGAATAGGCGATCGCTGATAGTAAATTTCCTTTTCTTGAGGATAAAGTCCCACCAATTTATCTAAATATCTCGACTCGAATTTATGGGTATCGGTGGCTAAAACCTCTAAATCACTAACTCCGTAATAACTAGCTCCTGCTTTAAAAGTATCATGAAAAGTTAAGGCCGCTAAAGTTGTATAACCACCGGCGCTGCCTCCAGAAATTGCCAATCTTTCCCCATCGACTAATCCCTGATTAACCAAATATTTTGCCCCGTTGATGCAGTCTTCCACATCGACAATTCCCCAATTTCCCAGCAAACGCTGACGATATTGACGACCATAACCCGTACTACCGCCATAATTAACATCTAGATAGCCAAAACCGCGACTGGTCCAGTATTGCACCCGCAGACTTAAACTAGAGGTCGCCGCGGCCGTCGGTCCACCGTGACTTTTAACTAAAAGGGGCGGTAATTCGCCATTAGGGGCGGTATAATCGGGGTTTTTGGGGGGATAATACCAAGCATACGCAGTTAGTCCCTGACTGGTGGGAAAAGCGAGCATTTCCGGAATCGAGAAATAATCGCTAGAAATGGTTAAATTACTGGAAGATTTGAGGACTTCTCTCGTTCCTGTGGCTAAATCCAGTGAGATAACCGCCGTTACTTCCCTGAAAGAACCGCCAATAAAAACTATTTTGCTCTCCCTAACTTGTAGGGAAGAAATGTTAGTATCAGCAGTGATAATTTCTTGGAATTCTCGATTAACAGTATCGATACTTCCTAAATACCAACGACCATCTTTTGTATAGCTACAAATAATCTTTGATTCCCCAGCAAAGCCGTAGTTAGATAAACCAAAAACCCAATGAGGATAGGCAAATTCAGCCTCTATCGGTTCGAGAACTGGTTCTATTTGTTCATCGTGTTTAAAGCAATAAAAGTTCCAGAAATTATTGCGATCGCTGGTAAAATATAACTGTTCATCGGCGGACCAGCGCGGTTCACACACTGACTCATTTTCACCGCCAGCAATGACCCGAATATTACTCAAATAAAGATTATTAATATCGGCCACCCAGAGAAAAGAACTATCCCAGGGCATATTAGGATGATTCCAACTAATCCAAGCTAATCGAGAACCATTGGCACTTAAGCGAGGAGAGGTATAAAAATCATCGCCAGATACTAAAGTTTTTATTTCTCCCGTATCCACATCGATGCTGACAATACTATTAACTGGTTCCCGCTCTTTTTGGCTATGATCTTCACAAACACAGATTAAACGATTGCCAAATTTATCGAGAATTAAATCCGCATAACGACAGGAATTTTCTGGGGTTAGAGGTTGGGGTAAACTATCAGCAGTTTGGCGATAAATTCTTTGGTCAGCAAAATTACAAAAATAGATAATTCCGGCAACAATTAGATAGGAACCTCCCCCGTATTCGTGGACACGAGTTCGCACATTAAAAGGTGCTGGAGTGATGTCTGTGGTTGTGCCGTCGGGGTTTAATTTAACTAAAACATTTCGCCCCTTTTCCTGTGGTCTGCCTTCTAACCAATAAATATCTTCTCCATCTACAGTTACGCCGCCAAGACTAATCGATGCTGCCACAATTAGATCGGAGGTAATCGGTGATTTCCAGGAACCGTAAGCTGATATTTGATGAGACATTTTCGACTAAAGCAGTGATCCTAATGGTGAACTAACTTGATCAGAAACGCTGATAAATTAAGAAAATTTCGAGTAAACAGAATAAAGTAGGGATTAGGTGCATCCCTACCTGACTCTCTGTTTTTCTGCAATCGGAGCGGCGGGATTCGAACCCACGACCCCTACTACCCCAAAGTAGTGCGCTACCAAGCTGCGCTACGCCCCGATATTGAACCTTAACCATCATAGCGATAATCGCGGCATTTTGCAAGCTTTTTTTTTCTTCCTTTCTCCCCCATCCCCGGAATTAGTGGCCAGCTATCTAGCTAATTGGGGAATACGTCCTTTTAATCCCGTCATTAATTGCAGGGCAAACAATTTCAACGGGGGGAAACCGCGCATCATTGCCAATCCGAGACGACGGATGAGAACGATGGGCGGCCAGTTATTGGAGAACAGGCGATCTAGAAAATCTGTGAAGCCTAAAATCGCTAAATTCTCGGATCTACGCCATTTTTCGTAGGATTTTAGGGTAGAAAGCGCTCCTATATCCTCTTGCTTTTCCGCTGCTTCCTTTAATACCTGCGCTAAAGCGGCCGCGTCGCGAATGCCTAAATTTAAACCTTGACCACCGACGGGATGACAACAGTGAGCGGCATCGCCAATTAAAGCCAGTCGGGGTTTAACATAGGTATCACTCTGCATTAACTGTACGGGAAAGAGAGCGCGGGGGCTAACTAATGCTATTTTTCCCAGTAATCCCCCCGTATATGCTTCTAATTTGTCAAGAAATTCCGCTTCGGGCATTTCTTGCAGTTTTTTCGCTTCTTGATGGGGATTTGTCCAAACGATCTGACAGCGATTACCCCGGAGCGGTAAAATGCCCATCGGACCGGTGGGCCAAAATCTTTCAAAGGCGGTATCGTTGCGATCGAGTTGATGTTTAATGGTGAAAGCGACACAGGATTGCCAATATTTCCAACCTTTGGTTTTAATTTGCGCCCCTTGCCGGATAGCGGATCTGGCTCCATCGGCCCCGATAACTAATTTTGTGGTGATTTTTCGGGTTTGACCGGCTTCTTCCAGGGTGACAGTGGCTGTTTCTGCTCCGTACTCCACTTCTAACACTTTGGCAGGGGATAACCAGTCAATGCGATCGCAATCTTGGCTGGCATTGTGCAGGGCCGTTAGAATCACTTGATGTTCGCCCACATAGCCCAAATAATCGGTTTTTAGCTCATCGACCACAAAGGGGACAAAAATCGGAAAATCGGCATCAGAAAGGCGAATATGACGAAATTTACCGATACTGGGTGAGATTTTATCCCAGATACCCAAGCCTGTAAAAATCCGGCTCGACATCAGCGAGAGGGCATAAGCTTGACGACGGGAGGCGGCCACCTCTAGGGGACGTTCCTCGATCATAGCGATATTTAATCCTGTATTTTTTAAAGCCACCGCTAGGGTGGTTCCGACTATACCGCCCCCGACAATGATTAAATCGTAGTTGTCCCGTCCTAACATATAAATATTTTTCTCAAAGATAATCAGTGACTACACTGATCTATTCTGACACGATTTTCGGGGTTGCTGTCGGGGTTGATTGTCTTCACCCTACCTAGCCATTGATAGACTTGAAAGGGTTTTGTCCGTGGTTGAGAGTTTCGGGTTATCGCTCTTCCTAGACTTCTGGAAGGGTGATAACAAGCCGCTAAGTAGCTGGTTATAATTAAATTGAAGATAGATTTTAGGTTCGATCCCCCCTGCCCCCCTTGATAAGGGGGGATCCCCCCTTTGATAAGGGGGGTGCCGATAGGCGGGGGGATCCCCCTTAATAACTGAACTTACCCCATACATATATACCATAATAGCCGAAAACCCTTATCCATCAATGGATATAGCCCTTAACTTTTCTTAATATACCCATGTAATTTGTAACATTTCTTGATGGAAAAGAATTCTCTCCATTTGCTAAAATAGTGGTCATGTACATAGAAAAAGGGTTCTTCTGGTTTCTGTGTGGAAACGAGGTCTATACTGATAGTTTCTTCTTTCAAAATAGTCCTAAAAGTCTTGCCCAGTAAGCATTTAACCTTACATAAGCAAGAATTATCACACAAAGTCGAGAAGAGCCGAAAAAGTTCCTAACCGTAATTCCCCCCCCGCTGTTCTTCTTCGGGAGTCCTACCGAGAAGGAGATCAAGTCAAAAAAAGAACCCTGGCCAATCTCTCAAAATTACCCGATGATATTATCGACAATCTAAAACTGGCTCTTAAAGG
>NZ_JAPZSR010000035.1:0-13503 GCF_027531875.1 Microcystis sp. LE19-84.1B
GTAGGGTTAAAGCAACACCATCACGGGTTAAGGTAATGTCGTTTTTATCGAAGGTATTGAGGTTAATTTGTTCGGAGAATTGAACGTCAATACTGTTGATGGGGTTGGCGGTTGAGGTGGGAACGTTGAGAAATTGGGTAAGGACTGGTTGGCTTGTATCTACAAATAGACTTAGGGTTGTATTGGTGGTGTTTCCTGCGGTATCTTCTACCCGTACTTCTATGTCTCTTGCGCCGGGTGAGGGAAGTTGAACTTTGCTACTAAATTGGCTTCCGGTTACGGCTGCTTGTTGTAAGAGTTGACTGGTGGTTTTGTCGTAGAAGAAGACTTTTAATCCGGTTTCTCCTAATTCCCCGCTAATGGTGGGATTGGTGGTATCAATTCGGGTTTGTCCTGATACAGTTAAAGGCTGTAGTAGCGCGAGGCTTTCAATATTTATCCCTGAAGGGGTGAGGGGATTGGTAACTGTAATGTTAGTAGGAATTGCGGGTGCGATGGTATCCATTACCCAGCTTTCGGACTGGGTTCCATTTCCTGAGTTACCAGATAAGTCTTGGATTCCACTACCGTTAACTGTCAGGTTATAGGTTCCATCGGTTGCGGTTAATCCACTTAATCCATTAATGCGATAGGTGGTGTCATTGATGGCGGTGATGGTGACGGTATTGTTAATTAAATTGGTTCCGTTATTACGGGTGAGAGTAATATCTTGCCAATTGAAGGTACTGAGGTCAATTTTTTCGGAGAAGGTGACGGTTAAAGAGGGAACCGGTTGATTGCGTGGGTTGATTAAGAGATTGACAATATCTGTTACTACTGGTGGGGTGGTGTCTGCATTACCGCCAGCGGTTTTCTTCCAAGTTTCTGTTAGTGAACCGCTACCAAATTTACCACTGGTGTCTTGGATTCCTGTGGCGTTGACGGTGAGTAGATAGTCTCCATCGTTGTTGGTTAGGGTGTTTAATCCGCTGATTTGATAACGGGTAGGAGAGAGGGAAACAATGGTGACGGTGGAGTTGATTAAGTTTGTGCCATTGTTTAGGGTTAAGCTTATGTCATTGTAATCGAAACTGCTGGCTTGTATGGGTTCGGAAAAGTCAAGGGTAATGGCGTTAACTGCTGTGGCGCGTGGGTCGGGACTGACATCAATAATATCAGTAATAGTGGGTCCGCCAGGAGTATAAACAACCGTGTAGGTTTTCGTTCCTCCGGTGGCGTTATTGTCAAGAAAATGTAATATATTTTCATAAATTGGACGACCGGTAGCGGGGAAGGTACGGTCGGTTGTCCAGAAGTTATCTAAGCCAATTTCTGTCCCGTCAGACCGCAAGATTTTAACGATGTCGTATTGACTGTTACTGGGTTCATCTAAGCGGAAGTAAGTCCAGCCATTTTCGACGGTGGCGCTAATTTGAACGGTTAAATCATTGAGGGTTGGGGGTGCGTCAATGGTGGCGTTTTTAACGGCTTTGACGGGTGCGGTTCCACCACTGCTGAAGTAGATGATATCGGGGGTGAATTGTGCGTCAAAGGTTTCGTTAACGAGGAAGTCGGGTAAGTTGTCGGGGTTGGAATGATTGACTTGAACTGTATGAATTAGTTCGTGGATTTTGACTTCTTTGATGAGGGAAAGTTCAGCTTTACCAAGGCTGTTGATGTGTTCAAAGGTGGCTTTGTAGTCGATGAATTTCCCTTGTAAGCTGGATTTGAGTAACCAGTCAGCGACGGCGGTTTTTCCGGCTTTGATGTCGCCAAAGTTGACGGTTAGGGAGGGGGTAACGCCTTGTCCGTTGACTTCGGAACCGATGATTTGGAAGTCTATTAATAGGCCTTTTTCGTTTTCGACGATTTTCGGTTGTCCCGAGGTGATTCTCAGGTTTTTTGCGTCTCCTTTTCCTTCATTTCTGATGAGGACAGCGAGGGAGTAGGGGACGGATGTTTCTACAATGTCATCGGTGAAGGGGTCATCGGCGAAGACATCTCGTTGATGGAAGTAGTCGAGGTAAAGTTCGGCTTGCGGGAAAACAGTAATAGGAGTAGAAAGTAGGGGGACGGTGATAGTTTTGCCGTTTTCCAGGTAGGAGAGGGTTCCACCAATGTTGTATTGGGTGGGAATTTCTGGCGCGGCTAAATTGGTAGGAATGAAGGTCCATTTGGCGCTACCAATTCCTTCGTCTTGGGTAGTGTCGGGGTTATCTCCGGTTAAGATTCCTGTTCCGTCAACGGCGGTAATATTGCTGAGAATGGGGTCAGTAATGCCAAATTTATCGTTAACAATGTTGCCGTTTTCGTCTTTGATTTGGAGGATAACGGAGAGGTTTTCGAGGTTGGTAGCGTTACCGTTTTCTATTTCTAAATTGCCAAGGAAGGCAGCGCGGGTCATTACTGCTTCTTGGTCGATTTTGATGGTGACTTGAGCGCAGACACTTGCTTGCTCTGAAGTAGACAATTGATTGTTGGTATTTTCTGGCTTGCCTACTGGCTTGTCTAATGTTATCAGAAATCTTTGATATTCTGGTCTTGATAGTATTTCATTAGCTTGAGATTGCAGTTGTTCAGTAATAGTTTTTTCAAGAGAGGATACATCAAAATCAAAGACGGGAATATTGTTAATTTCAAAAACATTACTTGGATTGACTGGATCAATTAAATATTTACGTGTTTCAACTTCTGGGGTGGCTGGATTATCAAAAGGACTAATAGTATAACCAAAAGCACTAGCATAAGCACTCAGATACAATCCACTCGACTCAAAAGAACTATAGAACCCTTCACTGGTAGAATAACCAAAAGTATAAGACAGGCCTCCGAAAAGTCCGCCTTCGGCGGCTACTATTTCAAATTCTGGAGCTTGACCATTAATAAATTCAGCTTTTGCATTAATATTACCGGTAATTCCGGCGTTAAAGTCTAAGCCTACTGTTCCACTTAAAGAAATCTTAAAATCCTCTCCGCACTCTTCGCCAATAAATCCATCAATCTCAATGTAAGGTTCAACAGTAATTCCAATGAAGCCTTCTCCTGATAGAGAGATACTGCTAAACATCGATCCTAATAATAGTTCTTCAGGTACAGATAATTCAAAATCTTGAGATAGATTTGGTCCGATAATAAGCCTTCCTGTTCCTTCAGCAGAAGCACCATAAGATATTCCTATAGGATCGCAGCAGGTTTTAACCTCCGCTTCGGCGGAAACCTCAAGATCCACTTCGGCTAATTTACCTGTTTGTACTGCTAAATAGGCGTTAACTGCTGTTTCTGCTGTCTCTACAAATGGTTCAAAGTAACTAGAAAAATCTTTTTCAAACAGGGTAATTTCAACACAACAGGGATTAATATCAAGAACAACTGGAGTTGGCGAATAAATAGAACCACCGCCAAAGCCGCCACCGCCAAAGCCGCCGATACCACCACCAGCACAGTTTCCTTCTACATTATTAAAGGCGATGGTTGTCGATTTTTGGACATCATTTCCTCCACAAGGATAAGACCAACCAAGAGAACCAGAAATTGAACAAGGAACTGATGGTGTAGCTAGAGTTGAAAGTTCTCCAGCACTATTTGGTAAAGTATCAAAATCGGCGATTCTTGTTATTCTTACAGGAATAGTTAGAGAACTTTTTGCGGCTAACCCATCAAAATTATTAATTAACGGCTCAATTTTATAAAAAGGATGTTCACCAAAATTTAACTTAATATCATTGGCTGCAATTAATCCGTGATTAGTCACAGTCATGTTAATTTGTGTGACTTGACCAACTGCTTGTAAATTTTCTAAATCGATTAAAGGCGGGTCAATTGTTACTACAGGAATTGGGACGTTGGTTTCAAACGTCGATTGAACCGTAATAATATATTTATCTTCAATTTCTGTCGGCGTTACTGTCCAAGTATATTTAACTGTTTGTCGTGACAAAAATGCCTGAACTTCTTCGGTTTTCCCTGCACCAATATAGATATTCTGCTCATAAGCATCATGATTATCCGCAGTAATCCGCAGTTTATAATACCCTTCTGCTAAATCAGTTTTAGACAATATCCCATCGGCATCTTTTTCTGAGGAAATAACGGTTCCTGTAAAGGGGTCTAATAGGGTAATTGTCGCATTTTCTAGCCTGGGTGAACCTTCTGCAAAGAAGAATAATTCATCCACTACATTGATATTAAGATTCCCTTTCGCTTCCGAAATCGCTCGGAAATTAAACGGTAAACTTAAGGAGGCTTCATCCCCAGAAATAACGACATTTCCGTTATAAACCGTTAACTCTTGGCTCGCTGACGGTTGTAATAATAAGGAAACTTTCGTTGATTGACCGGGATTCAAGGAAGGTAGCTTAACCGCAGAAGCGGACTTTAACCAAGGCGCATCAGGAAGCAGAATATTTAATTCTCCTGACGCAACCTCCCCTTGATTACTAACCGTAAACTCGACTATTGTTTGACCTCCCCGCAACATCGAAGCTTGTAAACTGCTAGTATCCGCAACTAAACGGGGTAACAGTCGCGCCACATCTACTCGTATTGGTAGATTCGCGGTAACGCCTTCAGTGGTACTTAATCCCAGACCAAAGTTGTAATAACTCCATTTATCATCGGGGACATTAATACTGTAATTGACCGTGATTTCTTCATTACCCCCTAAACTCGTTTTCTCTGGGGTGACATTAACTGTCCAATCACTTGGCGCACCATTGACAGTAGCAGTTAATCCCGATAATCCTAGATTACTCAGGTTTTGTAGTTTCACTGACCCATTAAAGGTGGTTCCTTCGGTAATCCGTTGGGAAACCTGCGTTAAGAATTGGTCATTTTGTTCAAACCGCATTCCTAAGAGAGTAAAACTATCTTCTGGGGTAGTATCTTCACTCGCAAACCCAGGGAAATAAGCATTGATATTATAAGTTCCCGCTTCTCCGGGTAAGGGAGTAAATTGACGGACAAAATTACCATTTCCATCAGTAAACGCATCAAACTCTCGAATATTTCCCTTATTCTCTACCCGGACTTTGACAAATTCATAGGGGACAGGAGAGTTATCACTATTACTTAATGCTTGTCCCCTGAGAGTTACTGGATTACCCGCGATGGCAGTTTCTGTGTCAGAATAAACCGTACCACGATAAGCCGGTGTTACTGTTACTGGGGTAATCGTTGTATTATTGCTTTCCCCAATTGTTAAGCCTTCATTAACGGTATTTCCGTTATCTGTCACCCCAATGAGGTAATATTGTCCGTGATTACGGGGAGCAAAGTAAGTGACTGTGCGATTGTAGGATGTTCCGGGTAATAAATTGGCTGGATTTTCTGTACTTCCTAAGCCAAATTCTCCTAATAAGGTGTCGTTGGTGTCTAATTTATTATCGGTTGATAAATAAACTCGGTCTTTCCAACTTCCTGTCGCGGCAATAATCCCGTTATTGGTGACTGTGTAGGTGAATTGAGACTGCTTAGTTGTATAAGTGGGGAGGATTCCTTGTAATTGAGTGAGGACTAAATCAGGAACATTGATATCGGTGATTTCTAAGCTATCACTCCCACTATTTAATCCTGTTGCTGAAGCGGTAATTGTTACTGTTTGACTACCATCGTTGATTCCGTCACTGATTCCGGTAATAGTGAAGGTGGCTGAAGTTTGTCCCGCAGCAATTGTTACTGTGTTGGGGACGGTTGCTTCGGTGGTATCGCTGGAATTGAGGGTAACAATTAAGTCGCTGCTGGTATCAGTATTACGGGTAATAGTTGCTGTTGCGGTTCCCGTTTCTGAGATAACATCTTTGTCAATAACGACTTTTAAACTGGGACTTTCATTGTCGATGATGTTAATATTGGCTGTTGCATTTCCGGTTGGTAAGGCGGTATTGGTTGCTGTGTAGGTAGGTTTGGCGGTAATCGTGACAGATTTTGTTCCATCAAGAATTGTATTATCAATTGCTTGAATCTCAAAGGTAGCTGATGCTTGATTGGCGGGAATGATAACAGTAGCAGGAACGGTTGCTGCTGCGGTATTACTGCTGGATAGTTGCACCTGTAGTGGTGTATCGGTAACGAGATTACGGGTGACTGTTGCTGTTGCTTTACCCCCATTTTCGTTAATATTAACAGTAGCAATGTTTAAGGTTAAAGTAACTGCATCATTGTCACTAATTGCTAGGGTATCTGAACCACTAACAAATCCTTGTGCTGTAGCGATAATGGTGTAGTTTTTTGCTAGTTCTATTAAGGTATCATCAACTGCATTCAGGTTAAAGTTAACTGAATTTGACCCAGCGGGAATGGTTACTGTGGTCGGGACGGTCAGTTGGGTGTTGTCGCTGCTAACGAGGGTTACTGTTAAGGGGTTTGTGGTGTCGGTATTGCGGGTGACGGTTCCCTGAATCGCGTTACCTTCGGTGACTTGTTCCCCACTAATATTAACGGTTAAGGTGGGTTTAAAATCGTTGTCGATAATATTGACAATTGCGCTGTTTTGTGATCCGATTGTTACGCCGTTGGTGGGATTAGACAGACTGAGATTGATGGTTTCTGTTGCTTCAAAGATACTGTCATCAATGATGGGAATGGTGACGGTTTTACTGGTTTCTCCGTTGGCGAAGTTGACGGTAATTGCGGTGTTATTGTAGTCAGATGGTGCAGTTGCTGTTCCATTGGTTAGATTGATTCTGACACTAACCGCGCCATCACTTCCATTGCTACGAGTTAAAGTAACTGCGGTAACGGGGGTTCCATTTTCATTGACTGAGTAAGTCGCATTGCTAAATTGAATAACTCCCGGTACTGCGTCATTATCAATAATCGTCAGGGTGGCGGTTTGTTGGGTTCCTAATGTTGCGCCACCTGTGGGATTGGAAAGGGTTAAGTTGACGGTTTCTGTTGGTTCATAAATACTGTCATTGATGAGAGGAATAGTAACAGTTTTACTGGTTTCTCCATTAGCAAAGGTGACGGTAATGGGTGTATTAGTGTAATCTTCTCCTGCAATTGCACTGCCATTACTAGGGGTTAGAATAACGCTAACTTCCCCGTCACTTCCATTAGTGCGAGTTAAGGTGATATTGGCTGTTCCGTTTTCGTTAACGGTGTAGTTACTGCTATTAAGGCTAATGATTCCCCGTTGCGGTAAGTCATCGTTAATGATGGTTAAAACTGCTGTAGTCTGGGTTCCTAATGTTACGCCACCCGTTGGGTTAGATAGGGTTAAGTTAACGGTTTCATTGGGTTCAAATTGGCTATCGTTAACAATGGGAATGGTGACGGTTTTACTGGTTTCTCCATTGGCGAAGTTGACGGTAATTGCGGTGTTATTGTAGTCAGATGGTGCTGTTGCTGTTCCATTGGTTAGATTGATTCTGACACTAACCGCGCCATCAGTTCCATTGCTACGAGTTAAAGTAACTGCGGTAACAGGGGTTCCATTCTCATTGATGGAGTAAGTCGCATTACTAAACTGAATGACTCCTGATACTGCGTCATTATCAATAATCGTCAGGGTGGCGGTTTGCTGGGTTCCTAAGGTTGCGCCACCAGTAGGGTTAGAGAGAGTTAAATTGACGGTTTCTGTCGGTTCATAAATACTATCATCAACAATAGGAATAGTAACAGTTTTACTGGTTTCACCATTCGCAAAGGTGACAGTTATGGGTGTATTAGTGTAGTCACTTCCTGCGGTTGCTGTACCATCAGTGGGGGTTAAGGTAACACTAACTGTTCCCTCACTTCCTCCAGTACGGTTCAGCGTTATCGTGTTGACTTCAAAAATCTTAATAGTATATTTACCTAAGTTATCTCCCGAATTTATATCATAGATGTAAAAATCAACTGGTTGTCCTTTACCTTCGTACTCTAAAGAATAAATGTGATTGGCTTGATAATTACCTAAGAAGTCATCATTATTATTGCCAAGAACGCTGGAATATAATCCAAAATCACCATAAACAGAATCACTGTCATTGACGCTTACAAAGTCATCTCTTGTTACAAATCTTGCGTCAACCAACCAATTATTTACTCGATAGTCTGGACTCCATGTTCCCGAAATTTCAAAACGATATTTTTGTCCATTCGTTAACACTTGAGAATATACTTTAGGTTGACCTATGGGATAAATATTGGTTTGCGAATCAACTGTTAAAATTTGAATTGGTGAGCTATTGGCATTTTCAGTAACGGAATAATTAGCACTGTTAAAACTAATAATTCCAGGTTGCGGTAAATCATCATTAAGAATGGTTAAAACTGCTGTCGTCTGAGTTCCTAATGTTACGCCACCCGTTGGGTTAGATAGGGTTAAGTTGACGGTTTCATTGGGTTCAAATTGAGTATCGTTAACGATGGGGATGGTGACGGTTTTACTGGTTTCCCCATTGGCGAAGTTAACCGTAATGGGGGTGTTATTGTAATCAGATGGTGCAGTTGCACTTCCATTTGTTAGGTTAATAGTTGCACTAACTGCGCCATCACTTCCATTGCTACGAGTTAAAGTAACTGCGGTAACGGGGGTTCCATTTTCATTGATGGAGTAAGTCCCATTACTAAATTGAATAACTCCTGATACTGCGTCATTATCAATAATCGTCAGGATGGCGGTTTGTTGGGTTCCTAAAGTTGCGCCACCCGTTGGGTTAGATAGGGTTAAGTTGACGGTTTCTGTCGGTTCATAAATACTGTCATTATTGATAGGAATAGTAACAGTTTTACTGGTTTCTCCATTAGCAAAGGTGACGGTAATGGGTGTATTAGTGTAATCTTCTCCTGCAATTGCACTGCCATTACTAGGGGTTAAGATAACGCTAACTTCCCCGAAGCTTCCTCCAGTTCGATTAATTGTTACCGCCGCAACAATGTTGCCATTTTCGTTGAAACTATAAGTAGGAGAACTAAAAGCAATTTTTCCAGATGAAATAGGGTTATAAGTGGTATTAAAATCCCAGCTTAAAACGTCATGATACCCACTCGCTGCAGCCGTTCCAGAAGTAAACCCAATGTAGGCATTAGGAGTTTGTAAAACAGAAATAAGATCAACGCTATAGGATAACAAGGGATTATCTGGACGCTGATTTGTTGAAGCAAGACGTACTTCTAATAAAGTATCAACTCCATTATAATCGACCCACGCCGTCCAGATATTGCCATTATTCAATCGGGTCGGAATAGGCTGAAGTACCACAGAATCAATATTACCATTAATATTAATTCCTACATGATTGCCACTGCCATCATCAATTGAACCATTGTTATAAGTATCAAATTCAATCCCTAGACTGGGATTAATTCCAGAGTAACCAATTCCCCCACCGCTACCACCAGTGTTATTAGCCACTGTTTTTACAACAAATACTAAACCATCGGCTCCTTGTCCGTCATTATCAGCAATTCCTTGAGGATTGGAAATTTGAAACTGGAAGGCAGTGCTAAAAGATGCGTTATTCTCTAAAGAGATACGATTAGTCAAGAATGCACTGCCGCTTTGCCCCAAACCATCTGTAAGGCGTAAAACTGGGTTAGTATTATTAATATCTAGGGTTTGTTTGGCAACTCCATTAAGAGTAAAATCAGGAGAAATAATAAGTTTGCCAGTGCTTTGATTGCCTAATGTTGCTCCACCCGTAGGATTAGTTAAAGTTAAGTTTACAGTTTCATAAAACTCAAATTCATTATCGCTAACGATAGGAATAGTAACAGTCTTACTGGTTTCTCCATTGGCAAAGGTGACGGTAATGGGGGTGTTTGTGTAGTCATCAGGTGCAATTGCACTTCCATTACTAGGGGTTAGAATAACGCTAACTTCCCCGTCACTTCCATTAATCCGAGTTAATGTGATATTGGCTGTTCCGTTTTCATTTGCGGTGTAGTTGCTGTTATTGAGGCTAATGATTCCTCGTTGCGGTAAGTCATCATTAATGATGGTTAAAACTGCTGTCGTTTGGGTTCCTAATGTTGCGCCACCCGTCGGGTTAGAAAGGGTTAAGTTGACGGTTTCGTCTGCTTCAAATTGGCTATCGTTAACAATGGGAATGGTGACGGTTTTACTGGTTTCACCATTGGCAAAGTTGACGGTAATTGCGGTGTTATTGTAGTCAGATGGTGCAGTTGCTGTTCCATTTGTTAGATTGATTGTGACACTAACTGCACCTGTGGTATTTCCTGTACGATTAATCGTCACAGCATTAACGACAGTACCATCTTCATTCACACTAAATTGAGAATTGCTAAAAGAGAGAACACCCGCATTAACATCATCATTAATAATAGTGCTAGTAACTGTATTGGTTGTTCCTCGATTATAATTAGCACTAGAAACCAGAGTTAAACTAACTGTTTCATCTTGTTCAAAGATAGTATCCGCTGTGGGGTCAATGGTTAAAGTTGCTGTATCCAAACCCGCAGCAAAAGTAATTGTTCCACTGGTACTGTTAAAACTAGCCGCACCATTTTGGGTATAGTCATTATTAAAGGTTGCATTTCCTCCCACATTAAAACTAACAGTGAGAGGATTAGCTGTATTTCCAGTCCGAGTGAAAGTGTAAACAAGATTACTTGTTCCATCTTCTGTCACACTCGCAGGAGAGACCGCGAGGGAAACCGTTGGTAAATCATTGTCAATAATGGTTAAGGTAGCTGTAGTTTGCGTCCCTAATGTTGCGCCACCAGTGGGACTGCTGAGGGTTAGATTTAGGGTTTCATTCCCTTCAAAATCAGAATCATTGACTATAGGAAGAGTTACGGTTTTACTGGTTTCTCCAGGAGCAAAAACTACAGGGACAGCTAGGGAATTGTAGTCATCGGGAAAGACCGCCGTCCCATTACTTAATAAGACATTAACACTGACCGTTCCTTCGCTACCATTAGTCCTTTGCAGGGTAACAGCATTCACCGCTGTACCATTTTCGTTGACGCTAAACGCAGCGGCGGTAAAGGACAAGACCCCAGCGAGATCGTCTGTGACATTAGAGATAGAGATCGTGAGGTTGCGTTCGTAGGATAATCCTGTATTGTCAGTCGCTTTGACTCGGATTGTATGTTGGGTGTTGGTTTCGTAATCCAATAAGCTACCATCAGCGACCACCAATTGATTATTAACGATCGCAAATCGTCCACCGGCATTATTAATCAGAGTAAACGTATGAGTATCGTTAGTATTGTTATCCGAGGCACTTAGCAGGCCAATAACAGTATTATTAGCGCTGTTTTCAGGAACAGTACTGTTATCTAAGGTGATATTCCACGGAGCGCTATTCACCACACTCAAGACAAAGCTATCGCTTGTGGAAGCACCACTCTGATCGGTTGCTATAACTTTTAGATCATATTGTCCCGCTTGGGCCGCACTAGGATTACCACTAAAAGTGCGATCATTAAAGGTTAACCAACTGGGAAGGGTACTGCCATCGGCTAAGGTGGCTGAGTAGGTTAAAGAATCGCCAACATCGGAGTCTTGGAAAGTATTAGCAGAAATAGTGAA
This sequence comes from Microcystis sp. LE19-84.1B, assembly GCF_027531875.1. NCBI lineage: Bacteria > Bacillati > Cyanobacteriota > Cyanophyceae > Chroococcales > Microcystaceae > Microcystis > Microcystis sp. LE19-84.1B. Next base: position 11,459 of record NZ_JAPZSR010000035.1, read on the forward strand.
ATTGGAAGACCGATTGCTAAAAATACTGGTATCGGTAATGGGATTAGCAACGGTGGGAACATCGTTAATTGAGTTAATAGTTAAAGCTACGGTTGATGGGTTAAGTGCGTAATTGGTTCCATCCGAACCGTTCCAAGTAAAACCAGCGATTCCGTTGTAGTTGGTATTTGGGGTAAAGGTTAAATTGCCTAAATTTGCTACAGCAATTTCTTGTTCAACAGCAACTGGACTATTATTTAACTTAAGAAGTCCGTTACTCGGTAAGTTAATAATCTTGATTTTGGCTAGGGGGACACCACTACCACTGTTAAAGACACTGGCAAAGTCATTAGCTGTAAAGGGAATAACCTGATCCTCATTTCCGGTTTTCTCAACAACACCAATGGTAGTTATCTGGTCAACATTTACTGTCCAAAGCTCTACGCCATTTACCCCGTTATCAGCAGTGAAGTATAGTTTACCGTTGCTATAGGTTAAATTGCCGGGGTTAGAACTACTACTGCCGACATAAATATCCTTCAAAAAGACTGGATTGCCTGTCGTTGGATCAAGTTTCCAAAGTTCCCACCCAGTTGTATTATTATAAGCAGTGAAATAGAGAACGCCATTAGCATTGAGCAAGTTATAGGGGTGTGAACTGCCACTGCCGGATACAACCTGAATGACACTGGGGGTTCCCGTCGCTGGGTCAATTCTCCACAGTTCATAACCACTCGTTGGGGTATAAGCTTGGAAGTACAGTGTGCCGTTGACATTGGTTAAATAACTCGGATATGAATAACCGCTTCCTGAATTAATGTCAATCAGAACTGGATTTCCAGTGGTGTTATCAATGCGATAAAGTTCTGTTCCGTTAGTGCCATTATTGGCCGTGAAATACAGTGTGCCATTGACATCTGTTAGGTTGCTGACGCTGGAAGTATTACTTCCGGGATAAATATCCAGCAGGGAGACAACACCAGTAGCCGGATTCGCTCGCCACAGTTCGGTGCCATTGACATCATCGTTGGCGGTGAAATAGAGAATGTCTCCAATTTTAATAAAGTTGCTGGGACTAGAAGCCAAGGTTGTGGCATTAATGTCTTTAACTAAAGTTGTACCTTCTGGGGTGCCATCGGTTTGCCATAACTCTACCCCTTGGCTGTAATTACCAGCACTGAAGTATAGTTTACCGTTGCTATAGGTTAAATTGCCGGGACTAGAACTATTACTGCCGTCATAGATATCTTTGAGGAAGACTGGATTACCTGTCGTCGGATCAACCTTCCAAAGTTCCCACCCAGTTGTATTATTATAAGCAGTGAAATAGAGAACGCCATTAGCATTGAGCAAGTTATAGGGAGAAGAACTACTGCTACCCGACACAATATCAATTAAAGCCGGATTGCCGGTGGCGTTATCAATGCGATAAAGTTCTGTCCCGGTTGCGCTAGTCGTAGCGGTAAAGTAAAGTATCCCGTTGACATTGGTTAAATTACTCGGCGATGAACTGCTACTTCCGGCTGAATTAATGTCAATCAGAACTGGATTTCCGGTGGTGTTATTTATGCGATAAAGTTCTGTCCCGGTTGCGCTAGTCGTAGCGGTAAAATACAGTGTGCCATTGACATTAGTTAGGTTAGCAGGACTGGAGCTTGATGCACCTGAATGAACATCTACAACTTCAGGATTGCCAGTCGTAGAGTTGATGCGCCAGAGTTCGGTTCCGTAAGTGGGATTATTAGCGGTAAAGTAGAGAACTCCGCCAATATCAATCAAATTACTTACATTTGGGGTGCTGGAGCCGACATAGATTTCCAAGGGAACTGTACCTTGTGCTGTCCCGTCGCTACGCCATAATTCTCGACCATTCACCCCATCATCGGCGGTAAAGTATAAGGCGTTGCCAACCGCGTAGAGCGTGGTGGGACTGGAACTATTACTTCCGGTGCGAATATCTTTCACTAAAACTGGATTACCACTGGCATCTAGCTTCCATAATTCCGTCCCGTTGGCACTGTTAGTTGCTGTAAAAAATACTGTGCCATTGACATGGGTAAAGTTCT
>NZ_JAPZSR010000163.1:0-4541 GCF_027531875.1 Microcystis sp. LE19-84.1B
TTGCTCAGGTTTTACTCCTAAAGACTGCAAATAATGGGCTAATTGATTAGCTCGACAATTTAACTCATTATAAGTTAATTGTTGACCTGAATATACAACTGCTACCGCGTCGGGTGTCCGTTTTACCTGTTCTTCAAATAATTGATGAATACACTTATACTCAGGATAGTCAACTTGAGTATTATTCCACTCAATTAATAACTGATTAGTCTCACTTTCTGTCAGTAAGGGTAATTGACTAATTGCTTGTTCTGGATTAGCAATAATCCCAGTTAATAGGTTAACAAAATGCCCTGATAGTCGCTCAATTGTGCTTTGATCAAATAGATCTGTATTGTATTCCCAAATTGCAGTTAATCCAGCTTCTTTTACCTGTATAGATAAACTTAAGTCAAACTTAGCCGTCTTAAATTCCAAAGGCTGACGAGTGGCTTTTATTCCTTCTAAATCTATGCTATCTACAATTTCATTATCTAAGCCAAACATTACCTGAAACAAAGGAGTATAACTCATGTTTCTTTCAGGTTGTAGGGCCTCTACTAACATCTCAAAAGGTAAATCTTGATGGTCGTAAGCATCCGTTGCTGTTTCTCGTACCTGTTTTAATAACTCGCTAAAACTGGGATTTCCAGCTAAATCTGTTCTTAAGACTAAGGTATTGACAAAAAAGCCGATTAACCCAGCTAATTCACTACGAGTACGGTTAGCGATGGGAGTACCGACTAAAATATCTGTTTGTCCCGTGTAACGATAGAGTAGGGTCCCAAATGCGGTCAAGAGGGTCATAAATAAGGTGACACCTTTTTCCCGACTCAGCTTATTTAACCCTTGACTAAGTTCTGGAGAAAGGACACATTTTATCCTATCTCCCTGAAAACTTTGTTCTAGAGGACGGGGATAATCCGTAGGTAGATGTAATAAAGCGGGTGCGGCTGCTAACTGTTTTTGCCAGTAATTTAACTGTTTTTCTCGGATTTCTCCCTGTAGATATTCCCTTTGCCAAATGGCAAAATCTGCGTACTGGATTGGTAACTCTTGTAAAAGCGGTTCTAAACCTTTAGTATAGGCATTATAAAGGGTTGTCAATTCCTCAATAAATACCCCCATTGACCAACCATCAGAGACAATATGATGCAGACAAATTAACAAGAAATGTTCTGTGTCTGATAATTTCAGTAGGGTGGCCCTAATCAGGGAGTCATTGGCTAAATCAAAGGGTTGATGGCTGTGAATTTCTAGCCATTTTTTGATTTCCTGCTCTTCTCGATATTTTGGGCTGTCGTTACCATTGACAAGCGTTAATTGCCAATTACTTTCTGGTTTAATTACTTGTACAGGATTTCCCTCAACCGTGGCGAAATTTGTGCGGAGGGACTCATGGCGCTGAATAATTTCTTGTAGGCTTTTTTCGAGGACATCTACCTGGAGATTTCCTGCTAAATGCAAGGCCAAGGAAATATTATAAAAGGGACTGTTGGGTTCTAATTGATCTAAGAACCATAAACGCTGTTGGGCATAAGATAGGGGTAATTCTTCAAAATTCATTTTCTTTTTCTTGGTAAAATGGCTGGAACGATGGTATCGGATTTTTGCTGTTTTAACTGTTCAATCCCTTCGGCTAATTCTGCTAGTGTGGCCGAGTTGAATAACTGACGTAGAGGAAGTTCAACTTTCAAGCGATCGCGTATCTGTGCTACTAATTTAGTGGCTAGTAGGGAATGGCCTCCCAGTTCAAAGAAGTTATCATTTATACCCACTTTCTCGACTTTTAGCACTTCTGACCAAACAGTTACTAATATATCCTCAATTGGGTTACGCGGAGCAACATATTTGTCTGATGTTTCACTACTAGATTCTGGTGGCGGTAAAGCTCGACGATCTATCTTACCATTAGCAGTAAGGGGTAAGGCATCTAAAATAACGAAAGCATTAGGTATCATATAACCGGGTAATTTAGCTTTCAGAAATTGCCGTATTTCGTTAATGGTAATCGTTTTTTCCGATTGTGGCACAATGTAGGCCACAAGACGCTTATCTCCTGTTGTATCATCCCTCACTATTACTACTGTTTCCCAAATCTGGGGATGAGATGCTAATAATGCTTCGATTTCCCCCAACTCAATCCGAAAACCCCGAATCTTAACTTGATTGTCAATACGTCCTAAATATTCTAACTCTCCCTTGGGTAAATAACGGGCTAAATCTCCCGTTTTATACAATTTTGACGGCTCATTGCCCCCCTTATTAAGGGGGGTTGGGGGGATCACTTCATCCTTCTCAAAAGGACTAGAAATAAACCTTTCTGTTGTTAATTCAGGACGATTGAGATAACCTTTTGTTACTCCTGCACCCCCCACATACATCTCCCCAGGTACACCAACCGGTACAAGTTGTAAATGTTGGTCTAGTAAATATACCTTTAAGTCGGGAATGGGACGACCAATCACACTAGCTGTACTATCCAAGTCGGTCATACTTAATGGTCGATAGGTGACATGAACGGTAGTTTCTGTAATTCCGTACATATTAACTAATTGGGGGCATTGGTCGCCATGGCGCTGAAACCAAGGTTGTAAACTGTTAATTTCTAAAGCTTCTCCTCCAAAAATAACTAAACGTAAGCTTAAATCGTTATCTGTTGTCGATGAACGATCCCCCCTAACCCCCCTTGATAAGGGGGGAAAACTTCCTTTTAAGGATTCTTCAACTTGAATTAACTGACGAAAAGCGGTAGGGGTTTGATTGAGAATTGTAACTTTCTCTTGACATAGTAGCTGATAAAATGCTTCGGGAGAACGGGTCACTAAGTAGGGGACAACTACCAAGCGTCCACCATATAACAAAGCTCCCCACATTTCCCACACCGAAAAGTCAAAAGCGTAGGAATGAAATAGACTCCAGACATCTTGACCATTGAAATTATACCAAGCATCTGTAGCGGCAAATAATCGCACGACATTGGAGTGATTGACTAACACCCCTTTCGGTTTACCTGTGGAACCGGAAGTGTAGATAACATAAGCTAAGTTATCTGGAGTGACCCTGTTTTCTGGATTTGACTGGCTGTTTTCGGCGATTTTTTCCCAGTCGGTATCTAAGCAAATAATCGAAGCTTGATGTTGAGGTAGATTTTCTCCTAACTTTTGTTGCGTTAACAGTACCGATAATTGAGCATCTTCTAACATGAAGCTTAACCGTTCAATCGGATATTCAGGGTCAAGAGGAACATAAGCACCACCCGCTTTTAAGATTCCTAATAACCCGACTATCATCTCTAAGGAACGTTCAAGGGAAATGCCGACTAAAGTATCAGCTTTTACGCCTAATTTCCGCAAATAATGGGCTAATTGATTAGCTCGACAATTTAATTCATTGTAGGTTAATTGTTGCTCTGAATATACAACTGCTACCGCTTCGGGTGTGCGTTTTACCTGTTCTTCAAATAACTGATGAAGACACTTGTCAGTAGGATAATCTACCTCAGTATTATTCCAGTTGATTAGCAACTGTTGTTGTTCAACTTTAGTCAATAAAGGTAATTGAGAAATTTCCTCAATTGGATTAGTAATAATCCCCTCAAGCAAAGTCAGAAAATGACCGTTCATTCTTTCAATAGTCTCGCTATTAAATAGGTCAGTATTATATTCCCAAACCCCCATCAATCCCGTCTCTGTATTTTGCATTGATAGGGTTAAATCAAACTTAGCTATTTCACCTTCTAAGGGTAAAGAATCAATAGTTAAACCCGTTAACTCTATTTCAGATAGGGGAGTATTTTGAAGAACAAACATTACCTGAAATAGAGGAGTATGACTAAGATTTCTCTCTGTTTGTAAGGCTTCTACTAACATTTCAAATGGTAAATCTTGATGAGCATAAGCACCTAAAGACATTTCTCTCACTCTCATCAATAATTCCTGAAAACTAGGATTTTCTGAACAGTCAGTCCGCATTACTAAGGTGTTCACAAAAAAGCCGATTAAACTCTCTATTTCACGACGGTTACGATTAGCTATAGGTGTGCCTATTAAGATGTCTGATTGTCCTGTATAACGATAAAGTAATATTCCATAGGCTGCTAACAATGTCATAAACATTGTTACCCCTTGTTGCTGACTTAATTCTGTTAGCTTTTGGGTGAGTTCAAGGGATAGTTGAAACTCTTGATATGCCCCAGTAAATGTTTGGACTGCTGGACGAGGTTTATCTGTTGGTAAGGGTAAGAAAGTTGGTGCGTCTGCTAATTGTTTTTTCCAATAATTTAATTGGTTTTCTAAGACTTCTCCCTGCAGCCATTGTCTTTGCCAAAGGGTAAAATCTCCATACTGGATAGATAGGGGATTGAGAGGCGAAGATAAACCCTGAATATAGGCATTATAGAGGGCGGTTAGTTCCTGAAGAAATACCCCCATTGACCAGCCATCACTGACAATGTGGTGCATACAGACTAATAAGAGATGTTCCGTTTCAGATAACACCAATAAAGTGATTCTGATTAAGGGTTCACCAGCTAAGTCAAAGGGTTGAATCGCTTGATTTTT
>NZ_JAPZSR010000437.1:0-1085 GCF_027531875.1 Microcystis sp. LE19-84.1B
GATTTTAAGGTATTAGAATTTAACTATCAAGTAGTGCAGTTAAATCGATTAAATTGGCGAGATTTTCTCAATCAACCGAATCCGGTTGCTTCAGCTTTGATGGCGAAGATGAACATTGCCGAGAAAGAGCGAGCCAAGGTAAAAGCGGAATGTCTGCGCTTGTTAATCACTTTAAGGTTAGATGCGGCGAGAATGCAATTAATTTCCGGATTTATTGATACTTATCTCAATCTAAATACGGTGGAAGAGATACAATTTCAAGAAGAGATTAGCACATTTAGTCAACCTGTACAGGAGGGAGTTATGCAAATTACCACCAGTTGGATGCGTCAAGGTATTGAACTAGGTATTGAACAAGGTATCGAACGCGGTATCGAGCAAGGTATCGAACAAGGTATTGAACGCGGTATCGAACGAGGTATCGAACAAGGTATTGAACGGGAAAAGACATTGATTATTCGTCAACTTAAACGCAAGTTAGGGGAGATTAATCCTTCATTAGAAACTCAAATTATGGAGTTAAGTATTGATGATGTCGAAGCATTAGCAGAAGCTTTATTCGATTTCTCTACAGTTGAAGATTTAATCAATTGGTTAAATACTTTAACTGCTTAGTTTTGACGTTAGCGATCGCCTTCTGACAACAACCCACTAAAATTGTCATAATGAAACAAACAACCGCCAATTATGATGAACCCTGGAAAGAAGCATTAAGCGAGTATTTTGAAGCGTTTTTATACTTCTTTTTCCCCGAAGTTCACCAACTAATTGATTGGACACAAATTCCCGAATCCCTAGAAAAAGAACTCAAACGGATTTCCGCTTCAGCAAGGACAAAAAAACGTTTTGCTGACAAACTCTATAAAGTTTGGTTACTCAGGGGTGAAGAAATCTGGATTTTGATTCATATTGAAATTCAAAGTCAATACGAAGAAAATTTCCCCCAGAGGATGTATATTTATAACTATCGTGCCTTTGATTTGTATCAGAAACCGGTTATCAGTCTCGCTATATTAGGAGATGAACGAGTAAATTGGCGACCAGATTCCTATAATTATACTATCGCTGGTTGTGAAGTCAGCCTC
>NZ_JAPZSR010000467.1:0-5091 GCF_027531875.1 Microcystis sp. LE19-84.1B
GGATTGAATCTTTTCAGAGGTTTGGGTTTTCTCTCAATAACAGAGGGACAGATGTGGTTAGCTGAACGTTGGGAAAAACTGATAGTTTTATCGACGTAAGAAGCAGAAAAATTAGCTAAATTAACAGGATGTACTCTCAGACAATTTGAAGAGAGATAGGCTTTTAGTGGCTTGGGAACAAGCTTTATCAATTTATTCATAATAAATTTGGCAGAGGATTAAATATTAGTTATTGTGACTAACTCTTTTGATTAGAAAAAGATAAACTTGAGAATCTTCGGTCAAATTTATTGACTCAAAATCAGCTGTAATTAATTTAAATGAAACAGCCCTACCCTTATCAAGGGGGGCAGGGGGGATCGAACCTAAAATCCATTTTTAATTTAATTATAACCAGCTACTTAAACTGAGCCTGACGACAAAAACAAATCTAGTCTTAAGCTTGACTTTTTTACTTTTCATTTAATCTAACTGTTCAAAGGGAACTGTCAGCGCCATAATAATCGATGGACTTCGATCGAGAACAGAAATTTTATGAGTTGCCAGCAAAAAAAGTCAATATGGGAAAATAAGGAGCTATTCAGTTGTAAAAGCAATATTTAAGCGAAAATTTATGAAAATCGCTATTTTATCGCAAGACGCTTCTCTTTATTCCACCAAGCGACTGAAAGAAGCGGGAGAAGCTCAAGGCCATGAGGTACGAGTGATCAATTATTTGCGCTGTTACATGAACATTACCTCCCACAAACCCACGGTTGTTTATAACGGTAAACCCTTGGAGAGTTTCGATGCGATTATCCCCCGTATTGCCGCCTCAAAAACCTTCTATGGAACCGCAGTCGTCCGACAATTCGAGGTGATGAATGTTTTTACTGCCAACGACTCGCAAGCAATTTCTCGGTCGCGGGATAAATTGCGTTGTCTGCAAATCCTCGCTCGGGAAGGGATAGGTTTACCGGTGACGGGAATTGCTCACGCAACTCAAGATATCGATGGTTTAATCGAAACCGTCGGCGGCACCCCTCTGGTGATTAAATTATTAGAGGGAACCCAAGGTATTGGGGTAGTCTTAGCGGAAACCGACCAAGCAGCCAAGTCAGTTATTGAAGCTTTTCGGCAATTAGAAGCTAATATTCTAGTACAAGAGTATATTAAAGAGGCCAGTGGGGCAGATCTGCGCTGTTTTGTCATCGATGGAAAAGTCGTAGCCTCGATGAAGCGACAGGGGGCCGAAGGGGATTTTCGTTCTAATCTTCACCGCGGTGGCAAAGCAGAAAAGATAAAATTAACCCCGGAGGAACGCAGTACAGCTATACGGGCCACTAAAGCCATGGGTTTACGGGTTGCGGGTGTGGACTTATTACGGTCAAATCATGGGCCTGTGGTTATTGAGGTCAATTCCTCTCCCGGTTTGGAAGGAATAGAAGCGGCCACTGGTGTGGATGTGGCCAAAAAAATTATTGATTTTGTCGCTAAAAATGCTCCCCTAGTCCTAAATCGCGATCGATATCAATATTAGCCGTCAGCCTTGCATCAGTTATCAGTTATCAGTTATCAGTTATCAGTGGGTAAGTTATCAGTCAGTAGTATTAAGCGATAAGCTCGGAGCTGCCTTTTTACTGAAAAAAATCTCCCCACACCATACACCCCCCCTTTGTGGGGGGGGCTGGGGGGGGTCACACCCCACTTCCCCACTTCCCCACACCCCTTAAACAGGATTTAGTATCAGTTAACAGTCGGCAAATACACGGACGCTATCGGGAATAATCGATAGTTTTACCTTTGTACCGATGTCTAATTGGGTGTTAATCGTTGTTCTAGCGTGGATTTGGCTGCCGGTGGCCGTTAGCAGGCAATAACGGTATTCCCGCCCTAAAAATTGGCGATCGCAAATAACTAGCTCTCCCGTCTCATCCGGCTTAATTTTGACATCTTCCTCTCTTAGCATCAATTCCCCTTTGTCCAAATCTTGACCATCGGCAATTTCCCAGACTCCTATCTCGGTTTGCCATTGTTCCCCCTCCCGTCTAGCGGGGAGAAAGTTAGCTTGGGTGACGAACTCGGCCACGAATCGCGAGGCCGGATGACTATAAATTGCTTCGGGATTGTTAATTTGTTCTAATTTTCCTTGACAAATGACCGCAATTGTGTCACTGATCACCATTGCCTCCTCCCGGTCGTGGGTGACAAAAATGGCCGAGATACCAGTCGCTTTCAGGATATGACGGATCTCGTGCCGTAACCGTTGCCGTACCTGGACATCGAGATTACTTAAAGGTTCATCTAAGAGGATTAAAGAGGGTTTTGGGGCTAAAGCGCGGGCGAGGGCGACTCTTTGCTGTTGTCCTCCCGATAGCTGATGGGGATAACGTTTTTCTAGTCCTTGCAGTCCGACTAAATCTAAAGTTTCCGCCACCCTAGCGTTAATAGCTCTGCTCGATAATTTCTCCCCAGAATTTTTTAACCCGAAGGCGATATTGTCAGCAATGGTTAAATGGGGAAAAAGAGCGTAATCCTGAAAAACCATGCCCGTATTGCGTTTTTCAGGGGGAATAAAGGTTTTTTCGTCGGCAACTATTCGCCCTCCCAATTCAATCACTCCTTGAGATGGTTTTTCAAATCCCGCAATCATCCGCAGTAGAGTGGTTTTACCGCAGCCCGACGGTCCCAATAATCCGAGAATTTCGCCCTCTGTTAAACTAAAACTGATATTATCGACAGCTAGAGTAGTAGAAGCGGGAAAACGCTTGTTAACCTCGGATAAACGCAGAATGACAGACTTTTTCATGGTGGGAAAGACAATCGCCCGGTCGGTGGCGGGGCCATTCACTTAAGAATTTTCCTAATTAGTTCACTATTATTGTTTATAACATCTCAAGGGACTAATTAGGAAACTTTCTCAAAAATTTCATGCTCACACCTGAAGATATTATTCTCGTTCCCCGGGGGGCCGAGCATAGCTCAATCCGCCGAGGATTAAGGAACATCGGCGATTTAGCCCCGCAAATTATCCCGATTAACCTTGGCGCTCCAGAATTCCTCGACAGTTCCTCAGTCTCTGGGCAATCTCTAGAATTTCTTAATAAGCTCACGGGAAAAATTGTGCTGATGGGATTAGCGGGCAGTCTCAGCGATCGCTATCGGGTCGGAGATGGGGTAATCTATCAAGGTTGTGGCGCGGAAACGGGGAATTATTGGCAGTGCGAACCGGAAATAACCGCAGAAATCGCCCAATTAACCGGATATAGTCTTGTTAAAGGTTTAACCAGCGATCGCCTGATTAGCCGATCCGAGGAAAAACGACGTTTAGGACAGGGGGGCTATGAAGTGGTAGATATGGAAGGATCAAGGATTTTAGCGGCTTTAGCGGGGCAAAAAGTGGCAATTGTGCGCGTGATTAGCGACGAGGTGACACAGGATTTACCCGATTTAACCCCGGCAATTGATAATCAAGGTCAGCTGCTACCATGGCCCCTCGCTCGACAAATGTTAATCCGTCCTGTCCCGGCCTTCCATTTGATTCAAGGTTCCCTAAAAGGTTTATCCGTACTAACTCAGGTGGTGCGAAAGTTGTGCGGCAGTAATTTTTAAAAGTTGCTTGCAGATTATTTTTTTTCTGTGCTATAATGGTTAAGCTAAAATCAAGCGGATGTGGTGGAACTGGTAGACACGCACGTTTGAGGGGCGTGTGGCTTACGCCTTGCGAGTTCGAGTCTCGCCATCCGCATAAACTTTTATCTGCCCTCTGACGAGAATTGCCCTTGTCACCTTGAATGTTGACAGGATACCACCGTTATACTATTAGGGGTCGAGAAGGTCGTCGCCGACCTCCCCTCCCATTCAGAACCGTGCATGAGACTTTCACCTCACACGGCTCCTAGTTTGACTGTTCCCTTGTTAGGGATACAACTTGACTTCTTTTGGTTGACCTTGTATTATCTGCATTAACATCGGGTGATGTCGAATTAGATGATTTTAGGCTTTCCATCTGATGCCGATTTATCATCGTGACAGTGGCGGTGTAGTAATTGAAGGTTCTTGTATTCATCCTTTCCGCCTAAGCTTATTGGGTGAATGTGGTCAACTTCAATTAAGTCCGATGGGGTGAAATACTGCACGCATCGGCTACACTTGCCTTGTTGCTTCTTAAGTAGTTTGGCTACTCTCGTAGGTGTGTCAATTGCTTGTCCTCGTCTGGTCGCCCAGTAAGTCCAATTTCCGTCGTAAGGTGATGCGTCGGCGCGTACTAGGGTATGTCTGACAATTGGTGTCCAATTATGTTTCCATAATTGATAACCATCTTTGGTTTTAAATAACCAAGATTCGTGTCTTTCTTTCCCATTGCTAAGTTTAACTGTACCCGGTTTAAAGTAGTTTCTCAGCTTTTCGTAGTCCGCTTTACCGCATCTTGTTGCCGTCCATGCCCTTAGCATTAACCAGATTGTATGGTCTAGTTTATTGAAGGTATCTTTAGATACTACTCCTGAGTAGTAGTTAGCCCAACCTCTAATGATTGGGTTTAGGTGACTAATCAGGGCTGATTGAGGTGTTGTTTTATGTTTTTTAATTACACCTTTAATCGCTTCTGTGTGGGCTTTAACTGCTTTTTGGCTAGGTTTAATATGGGTTAGAAATGTTTTAGGTATTCCTCTTGTTATTTTACCTGCTTTGTATTTTCCGGCTGGGTATTGTCTGATATTGAAACCTAGAAAATCAAAACCGGGTTCTTCTATTTTCCCATTGTACTCAATGGGGTTAAGTGTGTGACACACTCTGGTTTTTTCTGGTTTGAGTTCTAATCCTATCGGTTTTAACCATTCGGAAATGGCAGTTTGGCACTGTTCAATAATTTCTAGTGATGGTGAAATCACTACAAAGTCATCAGCGTATCTTATTAAAACAGCTTGATTTATATTATTCTTTTTGGGGAATAGTGTTTCAATCAGTCTAGCCATTCCATCCAGTGCGATGTTGGCTAGTAGTGGACTTATTACCCCTCCTTGTGGTGTCCCTGTTTCTGTTTCTTCAAATATGCCGTTATCCAATACTCCTGCTTTAAGCCATTGTTTAATGTCTCTTTTCAGGGAACTT
>NZ_JAPZSR010000126.1:0-5381 GCF_027531875.1 Microcystis sp. LE19-84.1B
GGTGCAAAGCAATCTCGCTGCCGCTACCAGTATTCTCGCCGGGTTAGTATTAAATCGAGAGACGATCAAAAAAATCCTTCGGAGTGACATTATGAGAGAATCCGTCATCTATCAAGATATTTTAGAGGAAGGCGAGGAAAAAGGACTACAAAAAGGACTACAAAAAGGATTGCAAGAAGGATTGCAAGCGGGTAAAGAAGAAAAAGCTCGACAAATTGCCCTAAAAATGCTATCTGCTGGTTTTTCTATCCCAGAAATCGCCCAATTTACCGATTTATCCCCCGACGCGATCGAGCAATTACAATCGAGAGACGATTAGAAAAATTCTTCGGAGTGACATTATGAGAGAATCCGTCATCTATCAAGATATTTTAGAGGAAGGCAGAGAGGAAGGCGAGGAAAAGGGACGACAAGAAGGCCAAGAAGAAAAAGCTCGACAAATTGCCCTAAAAATGCTATCTGCTGGTTTTTCTATCCCAGAAATCGCCCGATTTACCGATTTGTCCCCCGACGCGATCGAGCAATTACAAAGACAGCAGCACAATTAAAGCTTTTAACCGCAAAGGGTGGGGAATTAGCAAAATTTTGGCTCATCTCCGCACCCCAAGCGCAGTTAACGACGTTTAGCGACGCAACGCACCACTAAACCACCACCTAGTATGCCTAGTCCGATAACACCAGAAGGTTTGGGAGTGGACACATTACCAATATCACCCGAAATATCAGAAGCAACAAGGCGAAAGTTATCGATTGCAGCATAACCACTGCTTAGAATATCGGTTTTATCCCAAAAAAGCCCCAATTTTCTCCACGGCAGCCTCTAGAATATCGGGATCGTGAACTAAGGCAAAACGCACATACCCCTCACCACCCTTACCAAAACCGGAACCGGGGGAAACAGCGACACCAGTTTGGGCCACCAATTGCCGACAAAAATCGACGGAATTACCCGGCCAACTGGGGGGAATTTTCGCCCAAACGTACATAGTAGCGGCCGGAGTGGCAACTGGCCAACCGATGCGATTTAGGGCATTAATAAACACATCCCGGCGTTTTTGGAAGATAGCGACGGTTTCTTTGACCGAATCTTGATTACCAGTTAAAGCAGCGATCGCACCATTAAGGATGCCCAAATACTGATTAAAATCAACCATAGCTTTAATCTGTCGCAAAGCCATAATTAACTGCGGGTTGCCAATGGCGAAACCGATGCGAAAACCGCCCATATTATAGGACTTGGAAAAGGTAAAAAACTCGATCGAATTAGTTTTAGCTCGATCGGCCTGTAAAATTGACGGGGGGGGCGATGTTCCCGCAAAAAAGATGTCTAGATAGGGAAAATCGTGGATTAAAACTAAATTATGCTGACGGCAAAAATCAACCGCTTTTTGGAAAAATGCCAAAGTTGCGATCGCTGTGGTGGGATTATGGGGATAACTCAAGACCATCAGCTTCGATTGTGCCAGCACTAGGTCAGGAATGTCCTCTAAAACCGGCAGAAAGTCATTTTTTGACAAAATTGGCATTCCGTAGATTTGACCGCCGGCAAGGGCAACACCGCCCAAATGGGAGGGATAACCCGGATCGAGGAGTAGGGCAAAATCCCCGGGGTTGAGAAGGGCCAAAGGTAGATGGGCCGTGCCTTCCTGAGAACCAATCAGGGGTAAAACCTCCGTTTCCGGATCGATGGGTACACCAAAGCGATCGCTATACCAGTTAGCGGCAGTTATTCGGAAGTCTCTGGTCCCATTATGGAGTAAATAGCCGTGCGTGTGAGGATCGTGGAGAGATCGCTCAATAGCATCGACAACGTGGGGAGCAGCACCAAGATCGGAGGAACCGAGCGAAAGATCGATAATGGTATTACCCGCTTCTCTACTGGCAGCTTTTGCCCGATCCATATCGGCAAAAACGTTGGATTGTAGTGCCTGTAAGCGGTTTGCTAGGGTTAAGTTACTCATAACCACGGATACCTAATTAGCTGATATAGGTATCGATAAAAGATTGTAATTGTTGTTTGCCGATCGCCCCTTCATGACTGGCAATAATTTGGTTATCTTTAAAGATGCGTAAAGCGGGAACACCTTCCACCTTACATTTAGCCACCGAGTCGGGGTTAGGGTCTATTTCTAGTTTAACTACTTTTAGCCGTTCGTCGTAGGTTTTGGCCACCCAATCGATCGAGGGGGATACCAGACGACACGGACCGCACCAACTCGCCCAAAAATAGACTAAAACGGGTTTTTCGACCTCAAAAACCTCTTGGTCAAACTTCTGATCGCTAATGACAGTTACGCTACTCACAGTATTTATTTCCTCACCATCGCTACTGATTATCATAGAGGTTCTGGGTACTTTTCGGCAATTATCCACTTCCAAAGTTCCTCAAACATTAGGATCAAAGACATCCCGTAAACCATCACCGATAAAATTAATACTTAACACCGTGATCACGATAGCTAGAGCGGGAAAAATGACCAAATGGGGGGCAGTTGTCAAGTAATCTTTAGCTTTAAATAACATTTGTCCCCAAGTCGGCACATCGGGGGGGAAACCCAAACCCAAAAAACTCAGGGTTGACTCGGTAATAATCGCATTACCCACGGCTAAAGTGGCCGCCACGATAATCATTCCCAAAACGTTAGGCAATAAATGCACCCAGATTAAACGGAAAGGAGTGGCCCCCAAAGCAATCGCAGCCGAGATAAACTCCATCTCCCGTAACTTTAAGAAATTTCCCCGCACCAATCGCGCCACCGACATCCAATTTAAACCCCCGATTACCAAAACCACGAGGATAAAAATACCCGTTTCCGGTCCGGCGATTTTTTTGATACTATCGCGAAATAGATAGACAATCAGCAAAAGTAGGGGTAATTGGGGCAAAGATAGAAATAAATCCGTTAATCGCATCAATAAGCCATCGATCGCTCCCCCGTAAAACCCGGAAATAGCCCCGATCGCCGTCCCCAGAATCATCGCCACCATCATAGCAGCAATCCCCACCGCCAGGGAAATTCGACCCCCCACCAAAATCCTCGCCAATTGATCCTGTCCCAGATCATTAGTCCCGAAAAGATGTTTTAAACTAGGGGGAGCAGTGGTTTGACTAAAATCAATGGTATCGATGGGGACCCGATAGAAAATCGGACCGAATAGGACAGCAAAAATAATTATCATTAATGCGATCGCTCCTATTACCGCCAGGGGATCTCGGTAAAAACGTCGCCAAGTATCGATAATTGCAGAAGACAGGGAAGACATAAGCTGTTAAGTGTTTAAATTACTTGTTGAGATCAGGTACTTTTGCATTGGGGGAGATTCCGCTAATCTAAGAATAAACGGTTTAAATGAGTCTTTTTAGTCTGCTGTATTTTAGGTAAAATCTCAAGATGAGTCCCTTTATTGAAGGAACCGTTGTGTTATAGTATAACTCAAGTTCAGAAAATAGAGAGTAAAACTATGACTGTTAAAGAACTTATTCAAACAGCAATTGATAATTTACCTGAAGAACAACTAGATGAACTTTATCAATTAATTAAAAATTTCACCGCCAGCAAAAACAACTTATTAGAAGAAAAACCATCCTTATTCAAACGTCATTTTCCAGTTGAGAATATGGTGGGTAAAGCTAAAATACTAGGTGATATGGTCAGTCCTATTGTAGATGAAGAAGATTGGGAATGTCTGAAGTAATTGTGCTTGATACTCATATTTGGTTGTGGTTAATAAATGGCAATTTTGACAGATTTACCGAACATTGGCTAGAAAAATTTGAGTTAGCAGAATCTCTCGGAGTTTCCCCCATTTCTTGCTATGAAATAGCCCTTGCTAACCAACGGGAAAGATTAGAATTAAGTTATCCCCTTCAAGAGTGGATTCAACAAGCTTTAACAGTAGCTAAAATAGATATATTTTCAATTACCCTGGAAATTGCCATTAGAGCAGTTAATTTATCTCCCATTCACAAAGATCCTTTTGACCGTATTATTATGGCTACAGCCTTAGCATACGGGGCAAAACTGGCTAGTATTGATAACTTATTTTCTAAATATGTCGAAATCAAAGATCATCTCATGGAGAGAGGGAAATAGTGATAAGTAAGAGGACAAAATCAACAGATGATTAAAATTTACACGGAAATCGAACAGGGGCAAAATTGGTTACAGCGCCATCAAAAATCTTGTCCGATATTTGCCCTAGTTTTAGGCTTTACCGAGACGGGATTAATCCCCGGAATCTCCACCGCCGGCGCCACCCCGGAAGATAGAAAATATACAGCGATCGCCGATGCCGAATTTATCGTTAAAGGAGTTTCACCCCATCCCCGTTATCCCTTACCCCCCCTAACGGTGGGAGCCTCCCCTGCCTATATTACCCGCGCCGTAGTGGAAAAATTAGCCATTCCCGTCCTCGTTTTTAACGCCGGTTTACCCTTGCCCCCGGCCGTCGATTATATCGAACTAGGGGGACAACCAGCCCGTTGTCTCTCCACTGGCTGCGCCCTAGACCTGACCATAGTAAAACACCTGTTCGCCCAAGGACTAACCTGGGGAGAAAAATTAGCCCGGGAGTCTAGTTATCTAATTATCGGCGAGTGTGTGGTCGGTGGCACCACCACCGCCCTCGCCATCCTAACCGGATTGGGTTATCGAGCCAACGGCAAAGTTAACAGCAGCCACCCCCAGTGCAATCATGCCCAGAAACGGGCAATAGTTGAGCAGGGATTAGCCCGAAAAGAAATTTTTGATCCTTTTGAGGTAATCGCCGCCCTAGGCGATCCTCAGCAGATTTTCGTCGCTGGCATGGCCATCGCCGCCAGTGGGCAGGGTGGGGTACTCCTCGCCGGAGGAACCCAAATGTTAGCCGTTTCTGCCCTAATTCAAGCTCTAGTGGCTAAATATGCCTATCCGGTTAACTGGGAAAATATCATCGTCGGCACAACTCGCTGGGTAGCGGAAGATGAAACGGGGGATACAATCGGATTAGCCACCATGATCGGAAAAATACCCCTATTAGCCACACAATTAAACTTTTCCGCCTCTAAATACCCGGTTTTGCAAGCTTATGAACAGGGTTTCGTCAAGGAAGGAGTCGGAGCCGGAGGATCGGCGATCGCATCTTCTCTGTACCAGAATTGGACTAATCAAGATTTGGTTAAAGCGATCGAAAATTTAATCGGGTTTCAACTAAACTGTTGACTATCTAGGGTTTGCGGCAAAAAGCTTTTCCTGGGGGCAGGGGTAGGGCTGATTCATTCTCCGAATCTAATTCTTTTTTTGCTACCTTTAATCGCTTATGAGGTAAGCAAAGCACGACGTTTTTAAAAATTTTCAGCTATGTATTTCCGAGAAATCGACTAAAAACGTTGCCAGATAAGG